>JBBQQV010000013.1:0-17811 GCA_038215505.1 Lysobacterales bacterium | reverse complement strand
GGTCGGGTGCGGCAGTGTTCGATAGCGGTGCGCACTTCATCGAAGCTGTCCAAGCCGTACCAATACACGTTCCACTTGTCACCCTTCATGCAGCCGTCGGACTCGGCGAAATAAAAGTCGTTGATGGCGTTTCCCGGCCGTGCGCGCCAGAACAGGCGCGGCGTCTCAGAGCGCATGGCGAGCCACGCCGCACGTCCCAGACCTTCGCCCTGGGCATCGTCGCTGACCGCAAACTTGTCCAGATGCGGGACGCCGTTTTCCAAGGTCAGGATCAAGGCGGCGCGATAGTGTTCGCTGACGTAAACCCGCCACGGCGTGATCCGCTCGAAATAGTCCAGCGTCAACTTGCGTGCAAAGCCAGACTCGATCAGCGACTTCAGTCGACCAAGATCGACCTTTTTCCACGAAGTGAGTCGACGCACGCCCTCGCCACGGCGCACCAAGGTGCCCGATCCGCGATGAGTGAACAGCTCTTTGGCCAGCTCGTCCGGGCGCGTGATCGACACCGAAGACGACGGCGGTAGTTGCATCAGCAAGGCATGGATCTGCTCGATCTTCACCTTCATACCGGAATGCAGCCACGGCTGCTGGATCAAATCGGCGTACTCGGTGCTCAAGTTGATCGAGTCGATCACGTTGCCTTCGCCATCCAGCAGTCCGCCGGTGCCGGTAAGAAAAATGATCTTGTAAGGCTGCAGCGATTTGACCAGTTCGTTGGCTGCCCAATCCGCGTTGACGTTTAAAATCTGGCCACCTGCGGTCTCGGCCAAAGCAGTGATGACCGGGATAGAGCCGACCTTGATTGCCGCATCGATCGATGCGGTGTGCACGGCCACCACCTTGCCAACCAATCCGTAAGTGCGCTTGCCCAGATAGTCCGCCTCGAACACACCGGCAGTGATCGATGTCGCACGCACGCCCTGCGCCTGCAGGGCTTCAACCAACAGCAGGTTCTCGCGTTGCGACACCCGTCGAACCACCGCAAGCCCTTCAGGGGAGGTGTAGCGCAGTCCATTGACGGTGCGCTTTTCGATGCCGGCGGCTTGCATTTCGAGATCCAACTGCGGCCCGGCCCCGTGAACCACGATGGGAGTCAAACCCACTTGCTGCAAAAACGCCAATGAGGAAACCAGAGCCTCCAGGTCGTCGCGCAGAATTGCGCCTCCAACCTTGACCACAGCAAAGCGTGCGGCGTCGATCTGCGAGAAGCGCTTGAGATACTGCTGAATCTCCTTGGCGCTGGCCATATTGGAGAGCAGGCGGACGATGGTGGGTCGCAAATCGTTCATGCGAATAGCTGGCCGCTCGAGTTCATCGCGAAGACTCGCCGCTCAAGATTCGGGAGACGCTGTCTGCATAGGCCGACAGCTGCTCCAGCGCGACCCATTCGTCGGCGCTGTGCGCCTGCGCGATGTCGCCGGGGCCGAACACGATGGAGGTCATACCCGCCGCCGAAAAAAGCGAGGCTTCGGTCCAGAAATCAACCGCATTACCGATGGGTAGACCCAGCGATTCGGCGAGGTCACGCGCCGCAAGCCGTTTGTTTTCCGCGTCCTCGCTGTCGCCTGCCGGCAACGAAGGACCACGAAAGGTCTCGCCATAATAGTCGAGCATGTGCGGGTCGACGCAACTGCGAAATATGCCGTGCAGGGCCTCAACCGACTGCGAAGGCAACGGCCGAAATCCAAAGCGCAGTTCGCAGGCCGGGGCGATCACATTGGCCTTGATGCCGCCTTCGATGCGGCCGATATTGAAGCGCAAACCGTTCATCCCACCGAAGCGGTCCTGCGCCATTGCAGTCACCCGATGCACCGCGCGCGTGCCCCAGCGAATGGCTTCGTGGATGGCACTGTCAGCAATCGCATCGACAGCCGAGGCATGCCCAGCCTGCCCCTTCAGCTTCATGACAACCGAGCTGATCCCGCGATGCGCGAGCACCGCCTCGGTATGCGTGGGCTCAGCGACGATGGCGGCTTCAAAGCCGTGGTCCTTGGCCAGGAATGCAGCGATGCAGCGCGCATCATTGGCCTCTTCATCCGTTGTAAACAGAAAAGCAGCGGCGCCTTGCGTGCGCGCAGCGGCGGCCAGAAGGCAAGCGGCTGCGCCCTTGATATCGCAGGCTCCCAAGCCAATCGCATGGCCCTGCTCGATGCGCAAGCGATGCGGGTCAGCACTCCAGTGCGGTGAGTCCGGCACCGTGTCCATGTGCACATTGAAAACCTGCCGCGGCATCCCGCGTACAGCCAGTAGCGACACCGCGCCAGCGCCGTGATCGGTGAGTTCAAAACGAAAGTCTGGCAACTGCGCGCGCAGGTAATCAAACATGCCGCCGGTACCAATCGCCCGCGGTGGGTTGCGGGTATCAAAGCCAACCAGCTGCTCCAGATGACCCAAGGCCGCGCTCAGAATGTCGCTCATGGCGAACCTCGCTCAAGCGCTGAATCACGCCCAAGGTTCACTTGCGCCCACAGCGTCGAGCTCATCCCGTACAACTTGATAAAGCCCTCGGCTTCGGCGACACCCCAGTCGGCTGACTGCGCATAGGTCGCGCCCTTCGCATTCAGAATGTGGGCCGAGGTGAGCGCCACTGCGTCGACTCTTCCACCTTGGGTTTCCAGCACCACTTCACCGTTGACACACCGTTGCGACGACGCCAGAAACGCTTCCAGATCTGCCTTCAGCGGATCGTGGAAAAAGCCCTCATAGACCAGCTCCACCCACTTGCGTGCGATGTCCGGCTTGTAGCGATTCTGCTGCTTGCTAAGGACTGCCTCCTCCAGCGCACGATGCGCCGTGAGCAAGGCGATCAAGCCTGGGGCCTCATAAACAATCCGACCCTTGAGACCAATCGTGGTATCGCCGGTATATACGCCACGGCCAACGCCATAGGCCGCGAACTGCCGATTGAGACGCGCCAACAATTCAGCGCCGGACAAGCGCTCACCGTCCAACGCCACCGCTTCGCCGCGTTCAAAGGTCACGCTGACGCGCAATGGCACGACGGGCCAGTCGGTTCGCGCGGCGCACCAGCCGCGCGCGCCTTCGCCCGGCGCTTCCCAACGATCAACTTCGCCGCCGGACAAGGTCAATCCGAGCAGGTTTTCATTGATGGTGTAGGCCTGTTGTTTGGCGCGGACGGCAAAACCACGTTGCTCCAGATACGCCTGCTCGTATGCGCGCACGTGGGTATGCTCTTTCTGGATCTCGCGAATCGGCGCCACGATCTCGTAATCGCCCTGCGCCTTCACCGCCAGATCAAACCGCACCTGATCGTTACCCATCCCGGTGCAGCCGTGCGCGATGGCGCGGGTGCCCAACTCAGCACAGCGCGCAAGCGCGGCATCGACGATCAGGTAGCGGTCCGACACCAGCAACGGATACTGACCCTGATAGCCCTCGCCCGCCCACACAAATGGCTTCACAAAGCCATCCCAGATCGCCGGCCCACCATCCACAGTCAGGTGGCTGGCCACCCCAAGCTCAGCCGCCCGCGCCGCAATGAACGCACGCTCTTCGGCATCCACGCCGCCGGTATCCGCAAACACGCTGTGTACCGCCCAGCCACGCTCCTTCAGATAGGGCACGCAGAAGCTGGTATCGAGGCCGCCTGAGAAGGCGAGGACGATGGATTTACTGCCGGGGCTCGGGATTAGGGATGCGGGATCCGCAGGGGCGATGTTAGGGGGCATGTTTGACTCTTGATCGAATGGGGAATGGGAAAAGCGGATTCGAAGGAGCGGCATTCAGCAATTTGATGTATCACTGTTCAAGCACGGTCAGGGAAAGGCTGTCGGGACGGAAGTGCGCGCTCTTACCAATCCCGAATCCCGAATCCCGGCCCTTCAACGAATCCGGGATCCCGAATCCCGGCAAAGCGCCGCCATCACCGCCTTCTGCACATGCAGCCGGTTCTCTGCTTCGTCAATCGCAATGCAGGCCGGCGAGTCCATGACGCCGTCGGTGGCTTTGATGTTGCGGCGCAGTGGCAGGCAGTGGCTGAACACGCCGTTGTTGGTGAGCGCCATCTTCGCTTCATCGACGATGAAATGACGGTGCGCCTCGCGGATCGGTTTCTCCTCATCCCAGCGACCGAAGTACGGCAACGCCCCCCAGCTTTTGGCGTAAACAATGTCCGCGTCGCGATAGGCACTGTCGATGTCGTGGCTGATGGTGAGTGAGCCACCACTCTCGGCAACGTTTTGCGCGGCCCAACCCATGTAGCGTTCGTCGAGCACGTAGGCAGGCGTCGGGCACAACAGCGTCACGTCCATTCCCAAGCGCGTGGCGATGGTGAGCGCCGAGTTGGCGACCGCAGTGTTGAGCGCCTTGGGGTGATAGGTCCAGGTCAATACGTACTTGCGACCACGCAGATCGTTGCCGAAGCGTTCACGCAGGGCGAGTGCGTGCGCCAGTTCCTGACACGGATGGGTGATGGTCTCGAGATTGATCACGGGGACGCTGGAGTAACGAGCAAAGCTGCGCAGCACCTGGTCCTCGCGATCCACCGCCCAATTCACAAACTTCGGAAATGCACGAACCGCGATCAAGTCTACATACCGGCTCAGAACTCTAGCCACTTCCTTGATGTGCTCTTCAGTGTCACCGTCCATCCGCGACCCCAGCTCGAACTCGATCGGCCATGCATCTTTGCCCGGTGCCAAGACAATTGCGTGGCCGCCGAGCTGAAATGCACCCAGCTCAAACGAGGTCCGCGTGCGCAGCGAAGGATTGAAGAACATCAAGGCGATGCTCTTGCCGCGCAGCTGATCGCCGAGTTTGTCGCGCTTGAAGACGGCCGCCTGTTCGAGCAAGGCATCAAGCTCGGCGCGACTGCAATCCTGGGTGTTGAGAAAATGCTGCATCGGACGTACTCGTTATAGAAAAGTTTGGGAATTCGATGGTCCCAGAAACGCAAAAGCCCAGCGCGTGGCTGGGCCTGTCGTGAAGGTGTCTGGCAAATCCCGCTAGCCAACCTCAACGACAGGTTGGCTTCGGCGCGCCCGCGACCTCATGCCTGCCGCCATGCGGGCAGAAGTCAGTACATCAACACGGGCGGGGGCGAGGATCATGTCCGGATCGTGGCATGCGTCGTGCTGCATCGCAATACCAAACCGACTATCGATACGTGCGGAGCGCGGATTCAGTCAGCCGGACTGACCGCGACGCGCACGCGCAGCTTGTTGCCTGGGTCGTAAGCAAGGCGGGAAAAAAACACGTCGCCCTTCAATCGATACTCGACATCATAGCCGGCGATGCGACGCTCTTCACGCTCAACGTTCACCACTTGGCAGCGGCTCTCGGTGCTTTCGTACTCGCGCTCGACGCTGCCGTTGCGACGGCCCGCGTCACGCCCGACCGCTCCGCCGATGATTGCACCGGCGACGGTAGCCGCTTTGCGACCATCACCGCTGCCGACCTGATTGCCCAATACGCCGCCGATGATCGCACCTGCAATCGCGCCACCGCTGCCGTTGTTGCGGTCACGCTCGCGGATCACCACCGGCTGATCGAAGCACTCTTCCTGAGGTTCGCGAAAGCGCACGGTTTCATAGACCGGATCAACCCTCAAGACGTCGGCATAGCTGAAGCTGACGTTCTCGGTCGCTGCGGCCAAGCTTGGCAGCAGGCTCATGCAGGAGACGAGGACCCAGCTGTTCAGGATCAGGGCGCAACGAGCGGGCGTCTTCATAGGCATTCGGCTCGATCACAGTCCGGAAAGTGGGCGCATTGCAGCACTTCGCGGCTGAATCCGGGCTTTAGAAATTCGTTAAGTTCACACCCCAAGCTACACTCTAGGCTGCTGCATCGACGCGAATGCCTGCTCACGGGCAACCTCACACTCATCCCCCGACATGCTCACACTTTTCAATAGCCTGACCCGCCAAGCCGAGCCGTTCGTTCCCCTCGATCCGCTGCGGGTGACGATGTACTGCTGCGGACCGACGGTTTACAACTACGTTCACATTGGCAATGCGCGACCAGCGGTGGTGTTCGCCTTGCTGGCGGCTTTGCTAAGACGTCATTTTCCAAAAGTCGTGTACGCCCGCAACATCACTGATGTGGACGACAAGATCAACACGGCTGCGCGCGAACAGGGCGTGCCCATTACGGTCATCACCGACCGCTTTGCGGCCGCTTACCGCGAAGACATGGCCAACCTCGGTGTGGCGGCTCCTGATCTCGAGCCTGCTGCCACCGCGCACATCCCGCACATCATCGCGCTCATTGAGCGCCTGCTGCTCTCAGGGCATGCCTATGCAGCCGAAGGCCACGTGCTGTTTTCGGTGGCCACCAGCCAGGACTACGGCAAGCTCTCGCGGCGATCAACCGACGACATGCTGGCCGGCGCTCGCGTTGAGGTAGCTCCTTACAAGCGTGACCCCGGTGATTTCGTGCTGTGGAAACCGTCAAGTGATGAGCTGCCGGGCTGGGACTCGCCTTGGGGTCGTGGCCGACCGGGTTGGCACATCGAATGCTCAGCGATGATCGAAGCCCATCTGGGTGAGTCCATCGACATTCATGCGGGCGGCATTGACCTGCAGTTTCCGCATCATGAAAACGAGATTGCACAAAGCGAGTGCGCCCACGGCGGCAAGGTGTTTGCGCGCTATTGGGTGCATAACGGCATGCTCAATCTCGACGGTCGCAAGATGTCGAAGTCGCTGGGCAACACCTTCGTGCTGCATGAGTTGTTGCAGCAACACCCGCCGGAGGCGCTGCGCCTCGCCCTGCTGTCGGCGCACTATCGACAGCCGCTGGATTGGTCGGACGCATTAATCGAGCAAAGCGTGCGCACGCTGGATCGTTTGTACGGCACTTTGCGCGACTTGGCAGATGTCGATTGCGACGCGGCCGCAGTGCCCGCGCGTGTCGAGGCCGCGTTGTGCGACGACCTGAATACACCCGCCGCGCTGGCGGAAATCCATGCCATCGCAAGTGATGCCCGCCGCGCCGAGGGCGCCGCACGTGTCGCTGCGAAGGCGGCATTGCTTGGTGCGGGCAAAGCCTTGGGTCTGTTGCAGCAATCACCGACCGCCTGGTTTGAACGCGGGGTGAGTGCGGACGACGATCAGCGCATTCAATCTTTGGTCGATGCGCGCAGCGCGGCCAAGCTGGCGCGCGACTTCAAACAGGCCGACGCATTGCGTGACACCCTCAAGGCCATGGGTATCGCGATCGAAGACACCGCCAATGGCGTGCGTTGGAGGCGTGCGGGATGAGCGATTCGGCATTTCCGCTGGAGGCCAGTGCGGAACTGGCCCAAGCCACCATCGCTGAGGAGTTTGGATACTTCAGCGATTGGTCGGAACGCTACCAGTACCTGATTGATCTGGGCCGCAAGCTGGCTCCATTCCCCGAACACTTGAAGACCGAAGCACACCGCTTGCACGGCTGTCAGTCAATGGTGTGGATCGTCGCCTCTGGCAACTCGGATCACCTGCAGTTCGTTGCAATCAGTGATTCCAGCATCGTATCTGGACTGATCTACCTCGCGCTGCGCGTGTCTTCGGGGCGACCAGCGACAGAGATCGTAGCCACCAGCCCGGATTACGTGGCGGCGATTGGTCTTGCCAAGCATCTTTCACCGACGCGGGCGAATGGGCTCGCCGCGCTGGTGCGCTTCATTCGTAAAACGGCAGAGACGCAACTCGCACACCGCTAGTGCGCTTGACTTGCAGACAAAAAAGCCCGGCTAAACCGGGCTTCTTTGCTCGCAAGAGCTCTACGGAGTGCTACTCCAAGATGGGATCAATCGCCCATCAGCTTCTGACGGTGCTCCCAACGCTCCTGGGCATCCAGGCATAGCGTGGCGATAGGCCGCGCCTCAAGCCGTTCGACGCCGATCTCTTCGCCGGTCTCTTCGCAATAGCCGTAGGAGCCGTCTTCGATACGCTTGAGCGCCTTGTCGATCTTGGAGATCAACTTGCGATAGCGATCACGGGTGCGCAGCTCTAGCGAATTTTCGGTTTCGCGGGTCGCCCGCTCGGCTTCGTCGCCAACGTCGCGCACTTCATCGCGCAGGTTGTCGATGGTCTGCTTGGACTCTTCAACCAGCTCTTCGCGCCATGACATCAACTTGGTGCGGAAGAACTCGAGCTGAAACGGATTCATGAAATCTTCGTTCGAATCCGGTCGATAGCCTGGCGGCAGGTCGACCCGAACCGACATCACCACCGGCGGCGGCTCGTTAATCATGATGGGCCGATTGGGCATGATTGCTTGCGCACGTACTCCGCCCATCGGACGCACGGTGGGCTCGGCAATTGCAGCCAGCGGCTTGGCCGCCGCGCCGCGCTTGCTCGCAGGCTTCGTCTGGGCCGCCTTGGCTGGAACTGGCTGTGCGGGCGCCTTGACAACCTCAACTGGCGACGCAGCTGCTGGCTTGGCGGCTGCAGCGGCTGCAGCGGCTACGGGGGCCGACTTCTTGGGAGCGACCGCGACTGCTGGCTTTGCGGCGGGCTTGGCGGCCGGTGCCGCTTTCGCTGCGGCTTTGGGTATCACTTTCGATGGCGCGATAACATTTCCCCTGACAACCGGCGTTGGCTTCGCGGCCGCTTGCTTGCTGGCCACTTTGGCTACCGACGCTGGTTTGGTTTTTGACTTGACGACAGCCTTGACTGCCGGCTCGGACTTGGATTTCGCTGCTGGTTTGGCAGCCAACACTGATTTTGACTTCGACGCTTTTGATTTCGCTGCGGGTTTGCTCACCGCCGTTGATTTTCCCGTTGCAGGCGCCTTTGTCACCTTGCTTGGCACTGCCTTGGCCGCCACTTTCTTGCCCGCCTTCGCGCTGACAGACGGCTTCGCCTTGCTGGGAGACGCTTTCACAGCGCCACCAGCCTTGCTGGTGCTGCCCTTACCCACAGCGGACTTGGCAGGCTGGCTCTTGGCGGCTGGCTTCACCAACTTGGCGAGCACGGCAGCGAACTTGCCAACGGCTCCGGGCTTTGCAGCAGGTTTGGCCGCTGGCTTGGCCGCTGGCTTGGCCGCTGGCTTGGCCGCTGGTTTGGCCGCTGGTTTGGCCGCTGGTTTGGCCGCTGGCTTGGCCGCTAGTTTGGCCGCTGGTTTGGCCGCTGGCTTGGCCTTGGCCGCAGCGGATCTGGCGGCTGGCTTGGAATTGGATTTCGGTTTCGCTGCCACGATACTCCCGGGGTTTCTTGAGGCTGAGCCGGCGCGTGTTATAGCCTAGAGAGATGACCGCGGCAACCGCGGGCCTGAATGATGCGCCAAATCGGCGATGTCCACACACTCTCCTCTACTGCTGCTGTTGCGCATTTACAAGCGCTTTGTGAGCCCATTGCTTGGGCCCCGCTGTCGGTTTCATCCGAGCTGTTCAGAGTATGCAATGGAAGCACTCATCCTTCACGGCCATTTGCGTGGCGGCTGGTTGGCTCTCAAGCGCATCGGCCGATGCCATCCGTTACATCCGGGGGGCTTTGACCCGGTGCCTGGCTCTCCCACTGATCCTGGCGAACCCTCATGAACCGTCGGCTCATCCGCAATGCTGCCCTGCTCAACGACGGTCAAAAATGCGGAGTGGACCTGCTGTTCGCGCAGCGCTACGACGAGGGTGAGCGCCTGCGGAGTCCGCAATGGCGAGCGGTTGTGCGGCAGGCCGGCGGGCGAGCGCCTGACCCACCGATGCCATGGAAGCGGTCGTGGATGCGTGCCTGCTCGCAAGCGATTGGAGGCTCGCTGTTGGTCGGCTGGGTCAGCATATGCCTGGCCAGTGAGCCCATGCACATCGAGTTGCCGAGCGCGGTCGAGCAAGGCAGTCTGGTGGTGGGGACCGCAAAAAATGCTCAGCGCATCCGCTTGGGTGACCGCTGGCTGCGCCTCGACGCGGAGGGCAGATTCGTTTTTGGTGTCGGTCGCGACCAATTGAACTCGCTGCACCTGCAAGCATTCGAAGCCACGGGCGTCGAGCGCCGCTTCGAAATCAGGGTGAAGCCGCGCGAATGGCCCACCGAGCGCGTGAATGGCGTGGCTCAGGAAACGGTAACTCCATCACCAGCCATGGCCGAGCGCATTGCCCGCGAACAGGCTTCCGTCGCCCTCGCCCGCCAACGCGATGACGCCCGCAGCGATTTCGCGAGCACCTATCAATGGCCAGTGAAAGGTCGGATCAGTGGCGTGTTTGGCAGCCAGCGTATCTACAACGGTGAGCCACGCTCGCCACATAGCGGCTTGGATGTGGCGGCCGCCACCGGCACCCTGCTGCGCGCGCCCGCCGGTGGCGTGGTTACGTTTGCGAAACACGATCTCTACCTGACGGGCGGCACTGTTTTGCTCGACCATGGCCATGGCGTCAGTTCGGTGTTTCTGCACTTGAGTCGCATCGATGTCGCACTGGGCCAGCGGGTCGAAGCGGGACACGCGCTCGGCGCGGTGGGTGCCACGGGCCGCGCCAGCGGTCCACATATGCACTGGGGTCTGAACTGGTTCGACGTCAGACTTGATCCCAGCTTGTTACCCGGCATCAAGGCGCAATAATCAACAGCCCAGCCGGCTATAATTTCTGCGCTCCTCGCTCACCGTCGGGTTGATCTGGTGGCTGTGACTTGATCAGGCTGGCTCGTACGGCGTCGTTGGATTGCGTCAATCGCACCGTGGCAATTGCTCCAGGCGTTCTTCCAGCTATCCGATCAACAAGCAACCCAACCAAGACCCCGCTCGCTCGTCGGGCCGTGGGCAAGGGCTCCCGTGACCAGTCCCAAAGCCAATCCAAATTCCAACCCAAACGCCAATCTGATCACCAAATTCCGCCAGTCCTCGCACATATCTGGGGGCAATGCGGCCTTTGTTGAAGATCTGTACGAGCAGTATCTGATTGCGCCCAGCAGTGTGGGCAGTGCTTGGCAGGCGTACTTCGACCAACTGCGCGGGCGCGAGCACGGCGATGTCGCCCACTCGGCGGTCATTCGCCACTTCGAGCAAGCCGCACGACGACCGCGCACGCACGCCAGCGCTGCTCCCGTCGACAACGAAGCCGCACGCAAGCAAGGCGGCGTGCTGAAGCTGGTCACCGCATTTCGCTCGCGCGGCCACCTGCACGCCAATCTCGACCCCTTGGAGATGGCGCAAAAACAAGAAGCTCCTGATCTGGATCTGCCCTTCCATGGCTTGTCACCCGCCGATCTGGACAGCGAATTCAGCACCGGCACCTTTGGTGGCCCTGAGCGCATGCGCCTGCGCGATCTCATTGGTCATCTGCAAGCCAGCTACAGCAATTCAATCGGCGCCGAGTTCATGCACATTGCCGATGCGCCACAGCGGCGCTGGTTGTATGAACGACTGGAGCGCGCCGGCGGCAGCAGTGGTCTGGATGCCGCAGCACGTGAGCGGGTGTTGGAAAAGTTGACCGCTGCCGAGGGCATCGAGCGCTACTTGCACACCAAGTACGTCGGCCAAAAACGTTTTTCGCTGGAAGGCGGCGATAGCCTGATTCCAGCCATGGACGAACTGGTGCGACGCGCAGGCACCGACGGCGTTCGCGAGATGGTCATCGGCATGGCTCATCGTGGCCGCATTAACATGCTGATCAATGTGCTCGGCAAGCCTGCGCATCAGCTGTTTGCCGAGTTTGAAGGTCGACACGATGGGCCAGGCGACCCGGCTCACTCGGGCGATGTCAAATATCACATGGGCTATTCGTCAGACGTGCTGACTCCAGGCGGGCCAATGCATCTGGCGCTGGGTTTCAATCCGTCGCACCTGGAGATCGTTGACCCGGTGATCACCGGCAGCGTGCGTGCGCGGCAGACACGCCGTGGTGACCGTGAGCGTCGACAGGTGCTGCCCGTGCTGATCCATGGCGACGCAGCCTTCGCAGGCCAAGGCGTGGTGATGGAGTTGCTGCAAATGTCGCAGGCACGCGGCTTTACGGTTGGCGGCACGGTGCACATCGTGATCAACAACCAGGTCGGCTTCACTACCCATCGCCCCGACGACACCCGCTCGACCTTGTACTGTACCGATCACGCCAAGATGGTCGGCGCGCCGATTCTGCATGTCAACGGCGACGACCCCGAAGCCGTGGTGTTCTGCACCCAATTGGCATTCGATTTCCGCCAGAAATTCCGCAAAGATGTGGTCATCGACCTGGTCTGTTATCGCCGCCACGGCCACAACGAGGCCGATGAGCCGGCCGCGACGCAACCGCTGATGTACCGCAATATCCGCGCCCGCAAAACCACGCGTGAGCTGTATGCCGAGCGTTTGGCGGCCGCGGGTCTGGTCACCCATGACGCCGTCAAGGCACTCGTCGACGACTACCGCGACACGATGGATCGCGGCGATCAGGTGGTCGAGTTGGTAAGCGGGGTGGTTGATGAATTTGCGGTCGACTGGAGTCCCTACCTGAAGGGCAGCCTCGAGTCCGTTGCGGAAACCCGTGTCGGCGAAAAAGCCTTGCATCAGTTGGCGGTGCAGATCAATCGCACGCCGGCGGACACAACCTTGCATCCACGGGTCGCCAAGGTCTACGAGGATCGCCGCAAGATGGCGGCAGGCGAAATCTCAATGGATTGGGGATTCGCGGAGAACCTTGCTTACGCAACCCTGCTTCGCGAGGGCTACAAACTGCGACTGGTGGGCCAGGATTCCGGTCGTGGCACGTTCTTTCATCGGCATGCGGTGTTACACGACCAGGAAACCGGCAATACGGTGACGCCGCTGCGCGAACTGGTCGCCAATCCCGAGCACGTGACCATCATCGACTCACTGCTCAGCGAAGAAGCGGTCATGGCGTTCGAGTATGGTTTTGCCACCGCCGACCCAACCACGCTGACCATTTGGGAAGGCCAGTTCGGCGACTTTGCCAACGGGGCGCAGGTAGTGATCGATCAGTTCCTGACCTCCGGCGAAGCCAAGTGGGGACGCTTGTGCGGACTGGTTTTGTTCCTGCCACACGGCTACGAGGGCCAGGGCCCTGAGCACAGCTCGGCGCGTCTTGAGCGATTCCTGCAGATGTGCGCGTTGGAAAATATCCAGGTCTGCACACCGACCACACCCGCTCAGATGTTCCACATGTTGCGCCGGCAGATGAAGCGGCCGACACGCAAGCCTTTGGTGGTGATGACGCCGAAATCGATGTTGCGGCACCGGCTGTCGGTTTCCACCCTTGCCGACCTCTCCGACGGCAGCTTTCAGCGGGTAATCCCGGATGCGTTTGCCAAAGACAGCAAGGCCGTGCGGCGTGTCGTCATGTGTGCGGGCAAGGTCTATTACGACCTGTTAGAAGATGCCGAAAAGCGCGAGCTCTCCAATGTCGCGATTGTCCGCATAGAACAACTATTTCCGTTCCCACGCCCCGAACTAATCGCGGAACTGCAACGCTTTGGCAATGCGCGCGAAGTCATCTGGTGTCAGGAGGAGCCGCAAAACCAGGGCGCGTGGTATCAGATCCAGCATCACCTGCGCGCCAGCCTGCAAGGCAAACAACGAATCAGCTATGCCGGTCGCACACGCTCGCCGGCACCCGCATGCGGACACTTTGCGACCCACGTCAAAGAGCAAGCCAAACTGGTCGAAGACGCCTTGCTCAGCCCGTTGGCTGACGCCGATGTCGACGCATGAGTGCACCATCGGTTGCAACACTCGCCCTTTCCAATCACATCGTTAGTCAAGGTCACTTTGCATGAGCACTGAAGTTAAGGTCCCGGTTCTGCCCGAATCCGTTTCTGATGCGGTGATCGCCGCGTGGCACAAAAAGGCTGGCGATGCGGTCAAACGCGACGAAAACCTGTTGGATCTGGAGACCGACAAGGTGGTGCTGGAAGTGCCATCTCCAGTCGATGGTGTGCTGCGGGAGATCAAGTTCCAAGCCGGTGACACCGTCACCAGCCAGCAAGTGGTGGCGATCATCGACGCCGGTGCCAGCGCTGCCGCAGCGCCGGCTGCAACAAAGGCTGCAACAACGGCTGCAACAACGGCGGTGGCAGGCGCGCCGAGCACAGATGAATTGTCGCCGGCGGGTCGCCGCGTCGCTGAGCAACACGGCGTCGATCCGGCCGCAGTGACCGGCAGCGGGCGCGACGGACGCGTCACCAAGGAAGACTTGGTCACCCACATGCAGAGTGGCGGCGAGCCAGCCAAGGCGGCCGCAGTCGCGCCGATCAATCCAGCACCTACCGGATCGGCGCCACCCGCACCAGCGGCAAGCGTCGGCGCTCGCGCAGAACAGCGCGCACCGATGACACGGATTCGTCAACGCATTGCCGAGCGCTTGATGGAGTCGAAAAATTCCATCGCCATGTTGACCTCGTCCAATGAGATCAATCTGCGCGAAGTGATGGCCATGCGCAAACTGCACGGCGAAGCCTTCGAGAAGTCCAACGGCGTCAAGCTTGGCTTCATGAGTTTCTTCGTCAAGGCCGCAGCCAGCGCCCTGCAGCGATATCCGGTCGTGAATGCCTCGGTCGACGGCAGCGACGTGATCTATCACGGGTTTTCCGACATCTCGATTGCCGTTGCAACCGAAAAAGGTCTGGTCACCCCGGTGCTGCGCAATGCAGAAGCGATGAGTTTCGCCGACATCGAAAAGGCCATCGGCGACTACGCCAAGAAGGCGCGCGACGGCAAGCTGTCGCTGGATGACTTGCAGGGCGGAACCTTCACCATCACCAACGGCGGCACCTTCGGCTCGCTGTTCTCAACACCCATCGTCAACCCACCGCAGTCCGCCATTCTCGGCATGCACGCAATCAAGGACCGCGCCATCGTCGAGAACGGAGTCGTCGTGGCTGCACCCATGATGTACATCGCCTTGTCCTACGACCACCGCATCATCGACGGCAAAGATGCCGTGCTGTTCCTGGTCGACATCAAGAATCAGCTCGAGAATCCGCATCGGATGCTGTTGGGGTTGTAGGGCTTTTTTAGAAGTGGGGTTGGGGGTTAGGGTGTAGCAATCTGCGCATCCGCGAGCCGAGGCTTGGAAATCGCGCCCCAGCCCCCAGCCCTGAGCCGCCAACCCCGCTCTTGCAACCAAATGAAAGGAAATCCCATGTCCCACCACTACGACCTCATCGTTATCGGCGGTGGCCCCGGCGGTTACGTGGGGGCTATTCGCGCGGCGCAGCTCGGCATGAAGGTCGCTTGCGTTGATGCCTTCAAGGCAAAGGACGGCGGCAAAATGGCATTGGGCGGGACCTGCCTCAATGTCGGCTGCATTCCTTCCAAGGCGCTGCTCGATTCATCGCGGCAGTTCCACAACCTCACCCACATGTTTGCCGAGCACGGCATTTCGGCCACCGATGCGGCCATCGACGTGCCGAAAATGATTGCCCGCAAAGATCGCATCGTGAAGCAGTTCAACGGCGGTGTGGCGGCGCTGTTCAAGGCCAACAAAGTCACCGCTTATCACGGCGTGGGGACGTTGCATGGCGGCAAGGCGGTGTCAGTCAAGGCACACGATGGCAGCCAGCACGCATTGACAGCGACCAATGTGATTCTGGCCGCGGGCTCGGTGTCGATCGAGTTGCCGTTCGCCAAGTTCGATGGCATTCGCATTGTCGACAACGTCGGCGTTCTGGATTTTGAGGCCACACCGAAGCGGCTGGGCGTGATCGGCGCGGGGGTGGTTGGATTGGAGATGGGCAGTGTGTGGCGAAGATTGGGTGCCGAGGTCACCATTCTTGAAGCCTTGCCAGACTTCCTGGCCGCGACTGATGCCGATATTGCCAAGCTCGCCGCGCGTGAATTCAAGAAGCAAGGATTGGATATTCGCTTGGGCTGCAAGGTCTCCAAGGCCGATGTCGTCGGCGACGAAGTGCAGCTCACCTACAACGATGGCAAAGCTGAGCAGTCTTTGGTGGTCGACAAACTGCTGGTGGCGGTCGGTCGCCGGGCCAACACCCAAGGTCTGCTCGCTGAAGACAGCGGCGTCAAACTCACAGCGCGCGGCATGATCGAGGTCGATGACCACTGCCACACGGGCGTCGACGGCGTCTGGGCGATTGGTGATTGCGTGCGCGGCCCGATGCTGGCGCACAAGGCCAGCGAAGAAGGCATCGCAGTGGCCGAGCGCATCGCTGGCCTGCCGGGCCACGTCAACTTCAATACAGTGCCGTGGGTGATTTACACCGAGCCCGAGATCGCCTGGGTCGGCCAGAACGAAGCCGAATTAAAGGCGGCCGGGATCAGCTACAAGATCGGCACCTTTCCATTCGCAGCGATCGGGCGAGCTGTCGCCATGAATGAAACGGCTGGCATGGTGAAAGTCATCGCCCACGCCGATACCGACCGCATCCTTGGCATGCATCTGTGCGGTGCCAATGTTTCCGAGTTGGTCCATGAGGGTGTGGTTGCGATGGAGTTCAAAGGCTCGGCCGAAGATCTGGCGCGAATCTGCCATGCCCACCCGACGCTGTCTGAAGCAGTGCATGAAGCGGCGCTGGCGGTCGACAAGCGCGCGATTCATAAGGCGAACTAAGCCGTGTCCACGCCGAACCGGTTCCGCGCTTTCCGCGTCCACAGCAAAGGTCGCGACGATTATCGCGCCGGCATGGAGGACGTTTCTCTCGACGAGCTGAGTGCCGGTGATGTCGTCATCAAGGCGGCGTATTCGTCGGTCAACTACAAAGACGCGCTGGCCGGCACAGGTCGCGGCAAGATCTTGCAGCGATTCCCGTTGATTGCTGGCATCGATGTGGCTGGGCACGTGGTGGAGTCCAACTCACCGGCGTTTCGCGAAGGCGACGCCGTCCTATGCACGGGTTGCGGACTTTCCGAGGATCGCGACGGCGGCTACAGCGAGTACGTTCGCCTCGAATCGAAGTCAGTCATCGCTTTGCCGACTGGCTTGGACCTGCGTGAGGCAATGATCATCGGCACCGCCGGTTTCACCGCAGCGCTGTCGCTTTATCGAATGCAGGTCAATGGGCAGCGGCCAGAAGACGGTCCGATTGTAGTGACCGGAGCAACCGGCGGCGTCGGTATGCTGGCGATTGATGTGTTGACTCGTGCCGGTTTTGAGGCGCACGCGATCACGTCGAAGTTTGATCGCTTGGATGATCTGATCGCGCTGGGCGCAAGCCAAGTAATTTCCAGCCGCGATCTGCACTGGGGACAACGACCGCTGGAGCGTGCCACCTGGGCCGGCGCGATCGACAACGTCGGCGATGAAATGCTCGCAGGCCTTACCCGCCACGTTGGCCTCTACGGAAACATTGCCAGCTGTGGTCTGGCTGGCGGACACAATCTTGCCACCACCGTGATGCCTTTCATTTTGCGCGGTGTCAGCATTCTTGGCGTGTCATCGACCAACACGCCGCGTGCCATTCGCGAAAGCGTTTGGCAGCACCTTGCAACGGATTGGAAGCCTGCGCATCTGCAACGCATATGCACGCGCACGGTAACCTTGGACAGTGTCTCTGAGGTATTCGAAGGCATGCTCGCAGGCGGCTCATTTGGGCGCACTTTGGTAGAGATTTCGCCTTTACAAGCAAACTGAGCAATCGGCATTTCCCGCAACTGCTCCGGTACGGCTATCATTCAGCCTAACGCGCACGAAGCGCCTACTGACCGAGGATCTCAATGGCACGCGTGCTAATTGTCGACGACTCCCCTTCGCAGCTGATGGGCATGAAGCGCATCGTTGAGAAACTGGGACATGAGACCTTCTCGGCAGAGGATGGCGCACAAGGTGTGGAAGTGGCCAAGCGAGAGATTCCCGACCTCATCCTGATGGATGTGGTGATGCCGAATTTGAATGGCTTCCAGGCGACTCGTTCGATCTCCAAAGATCCGAGCACGGCGCACATCCCGATTGTTCTGGTCACCACCAAGGACCAGGAAACCGACAAGGTC
>JBBQQV010000012.1:0-18723 GCA_038215505.1 Lysobacterales bacterium | reverse complement strand
GTTTCGATGATGGACTTGAGATCATCTGGCAGCGCGTCAAACGCGGTCTTGTTGACCATGCACTCCAGCGTCGGTCCAGGCTCATGCCAGCCGGGGTAGTAACAATACTTGGCCACCCGATGCAGGCCGAACGCCAAATCGTTGTATGGGCCGACCCATTCGGTGGCATCCAGCGTGCCGTTTTGCAGGGCGGTGAAAAGTTCGGCACCGGGCAAGTTGACCGGCGTGCCGCCGAGACGCGCAATCACATCGCCGCCAAGGCCGGGGATGCGCATTTTCAGGCCTGCGAAATCTTCCACCTGATTGATTTCGCGGTTGAACCATCCCGCCGTTTGCACACCGGTGTTGCCGGCAGGAAATGGCACCAGATTGAATTTTTCGTACAACTCGCGCCACAGATCGAGACCGCCGCCGCTGTACAGCCAGCCGTTCATCTCCTGCGCATTCATGCCGAACGGAATGGCGCAGAAGAACGGCGCAGCTTCGGCCTTGCCCTTCCAATAGTAAGCACCCGAATGGCCAAGCTCGGCGGTGCCGCGACTCACCGCATCGAACACTTCGAACGGCGGCACCAGTTCGCCGCCGGCATACACCTTCACCACGATGCGACCACCACTGGCACGCGTAATCAGCGCGGCCAGTTGTGCCGCACCGCTGCCAAGACCGGGGAAGTTGGTCGGCCATGTGGTGACCATCTTCCAGTGCCGGACTTCCTCGCTGGCAGTCGTGGCAGTGGTGCCGCCTGCGGCCGGCCCACGGCTGCAGGCGGCCAGTCCGCCCGCCAAAGCAGCGAGCCCGGCGCCTCCAAGCAGTTCACGTCGCTTCATGCTGTCGCTCCTCCCCGAGTGAGGGCGAAGTGTAGGCCACCCGCGAGTGGTATCCACTTGAGCGACGACCCGTGCGACCGCCCAGCCGCCAGACGGACCGGGATCACTGCTCTTCACCACTCGCACGCACGGCTGAACGCGCGCGCGCAGATTCGGCTAAAACTCGCGCCAAGCTGAACGCTCAGCTGCTGGTCCGACCAGCGGCGAGCCGCGCGTGAAGGCCAGTGCTAGCATCCAAAACCGTCATTCACCTGCCACTGCGGCAAAGGTTCGCACGCCATGAAAACCCATCTAGGCCATTACGAAATCGTCGAGGAACTGGGTCGCGGTGGTATGGGCGTGGTCTTCAAGGGCTACGAGCCAGCGCTGGGTCGTTATGTGGCGATCAAGGAACTCTCGCCGGCATTGGCGCATGACGCCAACCTGGTCGAGCGCTTCCTGCGTGAAGCGCGCTCGATGGCGGTGTTGAATGACCCACACATCATCCAAGTCTATTTCATCGGTACCGATGAGACCACCGGTCAACCGTTTTTCGCAATGGAGTTTGTCGAGGGCGATTCGCTGTCGGGCCTGCTCAAGCGCGAAGGCAAGTTGAGCGTGGAGAACGCGCTGAAGATCATGCAGCAGACTGCGCTTGGTCTTGCCACCGCGCACGACAAGGGCGTGATTCATCGCGACATCAAGCCCGGCAACCTGATGCTGACGCCGCGCGGCAACGTCAAGATCGCCGACTTCGGCATTGCTCTGGCCACTCAGGATTTTTCCAAGAAGCTGACTTCGACCGGCGAGTTTGTCGGCACACCGGGGTATCTGTCGCCCGAGATCTGCATCGGCAAGACGGTGGATCAGCGCTCGGATATTTTCTCGCTCGGCGTGGTGCTGTTCGAAATGCTGACCGGCCGCGTCCCGTTCATGGAAGAGAGCCCGCTGGGTTTGATGCTGGAAGTGGTGAAGGCCGAGTTCCCGGATATCCGCCAGCTCAACGGCGAGGTGGATCTGCAAGCCGCAGAAATCCTTGCAAGAATGGTTGCCAAAGATCCGGCCGACCGCTTTCAGGATTGCCACGCGCTGGCCGAAGCGCTGCAAGCGCATCCGCTGGTCGCGCGCGGTGGCACCATCAAATTCAATCTGCCGAAGGCTGCGATCAGCAGTGCCACGGTCATTGGTGTGCCGACGCCGGCCTCGCAAAAGCAGCGCGTCGCGACCGCGCCGCCGATCGTTGCGCGTTCGAGCACGGGATCGGTGCAGTCAGTGCAACAAACGCCGACCGCTGCGGGTGCAGCGGCCGCCATGCCGCCGCCGCAAGCCATGCCACCGCAAGGCCCGCCGCCGCCACGCTCGTCTGCGCTTGAACGCAGTCGGCAGCCGGGCAATGGTTCGAAAGTGGCTCTGGCAATCGCAGCTGCCCTGGTCCTGCTGATTGGCGGCGTTGCCTTTGCGATGAAGTCCACCTTGATGGACTACGCGCGCGGGGTCAAAGACGGGCTCACTGGCAATACCAGCGCCTACACCGATGGCGTGGCCACCGGCAAAGCGAGCAATCCGATTGGGGTGAGCCAAGCGGCGACCAGCACCACGGGCTTGGATCCTGCGGCCGCGTCCCTAAGCGCAAGCACGGCAGCGGGCAGTGACCCGGCGTCCACCGCCGCGGTTGATCCGCTGGCAAACTCCACTCCAGCGGTCGAAGCCAACACCGTTGCGCAAACCGGCGCGCAAGTCGAAACCCCAGCGGCGATGGTCGAATCAGCAGCGGTGGCGACGCAAGCGACGGCAGTCAGCGAGCCAGCAGCAAGCGCTGCGGTCGCTGGCAGCGAGCGCCCAATCGCCGCAGCGATCATGCAAAAGGCGGCCGAGCGTCGGCAGAATCTGGCGACCGCCGAGCCTGTTCGCCCTGCGGTCATCGCACCACCGCGTGTTGCGGTGATCGCCTTGGGTGACTTGGCCTTGGTCGGTCCGGCAAGGCAACGAGTGGAAGAGCGCTTGCTGGATGCGGGGTTTGATGTCGTCGACACCGAACTCATCGCCGGCGTCAGTGGCCGCAGCGATCTGCCAGGCATCTTTCAGGCGCTGCGCCGCGAAGCTACGGTGGTGGTGGTGATTCGCGCCGATGGCGTCGGTTCTGAACAGCTGCAGTACTACGGCCAAAGTTCCACCCTGTACACCGCCAACCTGAGCGTGCGCAGCTATGTGATCGCCGACAAGCGACCGCTGGGTGCCGGCTTTCGAGAAAGCGTCAAGTTTTCGACATTGAATGCCGACAGCAAGGCCGAAGAAGCGGTGCGGCCGCACCTGAGCAGTATCGTCAACGAATTGTCGCCGTATCGTCGGCGCGGCGCGGGCTGATTTCGTCGGGTAGACGGACAGCTGCTTTTGGCCACAAGCCGAGCCTGTCGGGGGCTCCGCGACGGAGCTTGGCGGACACTTCCTGCAACACCCTGTAGGAGCGGCGGAAGCCGCGAAAGCTAAACATCAAGGCATCCCCGTGGCGGCTTCCGCTGCTTCCACAGGACTTACGCCCACTTTTGCTTGGCTCCCTTTAGCGACACCCTAGCCCGCTGGGCGCACCACCTCAAGCCGCGCATACGCCAACACCAGCCACTTTGCGCCGGCCTCGGGAAACTTGACCTGCACGCGTGCGTGCGCGCCGCTGCCTTCGACGTCAACCACCACGCCTTCGCCAAAGTTCATGTGGCGGACGCGGGTGCCGGCTCGCAGCCCATGCGGCGCGTCGTCGATTTGGGCACGTGCGCCGCGCTGGGAAGTGAACGCCTGCGGACGTGACGTATTCACTCGGGGTCGCACTTCGCGGATCACGTCGGGCGGGATCTCGGCCAGAAAACGCGATGGCCTGCCGCTCAAATCCATTCCATGCAATCGTCGCGTTTCCGCATAGCTGACGATCAACAGTTCGCGCGCGCGGGTGATACCGACATAGGCCAGGCGGCGCTCTTCTTCCAGACGTCCTGACTCATCCAGGGAGCGTTGACTGGGGAACAGTCCTTCCTCGATGCCCACCAGACACACCAGCGGAAATTCGAGGCCCTTGGCCGCGTGCAAGCTCATCAACTGCACGCAGTCTTCCCCCGCCTCACTTTGGCCTTCGCCGGCTTCCAGCGAAGCATAGGCCAGGAACGCCACCAGCTCCGGCAGGTTTTCCTCCGACTCGGCAGGCACGTAGCGACTGGCGACAGTGACCAGTTCATCCAGATTGTCGGTACGCGCCTCCAGGGTGCCGCGCGACTCTGCCGCGTAATGGGCGTGCAAGCCTGATACCTGCAAAACCTGGTCGATCTGCTCGGCCAGTTCCAGATCGCGGGTGCTGTTTGCCAGCTTTTCGATCAGCTCGACAAAGCCACGCAACGCATTTCGTGCGCGTGCCGGCAGTTCGCCTGCGGTCAGCTCCAGCAACGCGCCATGCCACAGCGTTGTCCCTTCTTGTCTTGCGCGCAAGCGCAGCGCTTCCAGCGTGCGCTCGCCAATGCCGCGCGTGGGCGTGTTGACGACCCGCTCGAAGGCGGCGTCGTCATCACGATTGGTGAGTAGGCGCAGATAGGCCAAGGTGTCCTTGATCTCGGCGCGTTCAAAGAAGCGCAGGCCGCCATACACGCGATACGGCAGGCTGACCTGGATCAGCGCGTCTTCAAAATTTCGCGACTGTGCGTTAGAGCGATACAGCAACGCACAGTCCTGCGCGCGACCACCGGCAGCAATCCACTGCTGCACGCGCTCGATGATGTAACGCGCTTCGTCGATCTCGTTGTAAGCGGCGTAAAGCTCGATCTGCGCGCCGGCTTCACCATCGGTCCACAACTGCTTGCCGAGCCGACCGGGATTGTTGGCGATCAGTGCGTTGGCGGCGGCCAGAATGTTTGCGCTCGAGCGATAGTTCTGCTCCAGCTTGAGCGTGTGCGCACTGGGAAAATCGTGCAGGAAATGCTGTACGTGTTCGACTTTGGCGCCACGCCAACCATAGATCGCCTGATCGTCATCGCCGACCGCAAAAATCTCGCCCGTGCGGCCTGCCAAGAGCCGCAAGAATCCGTACTGGACGGCGTTGGTGTCCTGGAACTCATCGACCAGCAGCTGCCCAAAGCGCTGCTGGTAGTGCAACAGCAGCGCCGGCTGTGCGAGTAGCAGTTCATGGCTGCGCAGCAGCAACTCGGCGAAATCGACCAGCCCGGCACGCTGGCAGGCCGTCTCGTAGGCGACATAGATGTCGCGCATCGTGTTGTCGGTGGGATTCTGCGGTTGCAAATGCGCCGGCCGCTTGCCCTCGTCTTTGCAGTGGTTGATGTACCACGCGGCTTGCCGCGGTGGAAACTGTTTGTCATCAAGGCCGAGATCCTTGATCTGCCGCCGCAGCAGGCGAATCTGATCGTCTGAATCGATTACCTGAAAGCTCTGCGGCAGCCGCGCGTCTTGCCAGTGCAGACGCAACAGCCGATGCGCAATGCCGTGGAAGGTGCCGATCCACATGCCGCGACTGCCGTGCTGGACCAAACGTGAGGCGCGCTGGCGCATCTCGCCGGCGGCCTTGTTGGTGAACGTCACCGCCAGAATCCCGTGCGCGGGAATCTGCTCGACTTCGGTCAACCACGCGATGCGATGCACCAGCACCCGCGTCTTGCCCGACCCCGCGCCAGCCAGCACCAGATAATGCCCACGCGGTGCCGACACCGCCGCGCGCTGGGCCGGGTTCAGGTCATCGAGTAGGTGGGAAACATCCATGTGGCCGCTTGGCTTCTTGGGTCAGGAGGGAAAATGCAGCGGCTGCTGTCTCGCGAAACAATATAGGGAGCTGGCGTGCCCTCAGCCCAGCTTTACACCCGGCAGACTCAGCACGTAGTCCGCCCCCATCAGCATCGATGGCGTGTAGTAGCCGCCTTGTGCGGGTGGATCACGCAGCAGGCGTTCGACGATGCCGAGCGAGGCGGTCACGGTCAAGGCGTAGCCGTTGGGGGTGCGCAGGCGGCGGCGCAGGGTATGGCCTTCGGCGTCAGAGGCTTCGCCCCACACCACACAGCCGGTTTTGGCGCGCGTGGCCTCGGAGGGTCCGAGGATTTTCTTGGCCACGCCATGTTTAAGCAAGGACTGCACCGGTGCCAATCCCAACACGGGTGACAGCCAGCGCAGCCGCCGCAGGTTCTTGACCGTGGCGGGTGATACGCACATGAATACTTCGATGTTGGGAATGCCGGTGCTTACAAAGGCGGTGTATACATCGCCCCACGGAATCGTCATCGCCAAACGCTGCTCGCCGTCGCGCTCGAAGAAGCGCACCTTCCAGGCCAAGGGCACTTTCTTCAACACCCCGCCGATGCGCGCGCGGCCGCCGGCGCCAAGTCCTTCCACCGATGTTTTGGCGGTGCCTGGGCTGGGGCCACCGCCGGCTTCAAACGCCAGCACCAAGGTCGTGGCCTCGGGCATCTCGCGTTTGAGTTGTGCCGCCATGCAGTCGGTCGGCACCACATCGAAACCGGCGCCGGGCATGACCACAATGCCGGCCTCCAGCGCGCGCTGATGGCGCCGATGAGCAAGCGCAAACACGTCGATCTCGCCGGTGATATCCAGATAGTGCGTGCGGTTGGCCAAACAGGCCTCCAACATCGGCTTGGCGGTGGCCGAGAATGGGCCAGCGCAGTGCAGCACCGTCGCCATGCCGAGCAGGCCGGCGGCACTTGCGGCCGCATCGGTCAAATCGAAAATGCGGTGCTGCAGACCCAACTCGGAAGCCAGTGCCGCAATCGGCAACGCGTTGCGACCGGCCAGCACGGGCTTCATGCCGCGCGCAACCGCTTCCCGCGCGGCCATCGCGCCGGTGTAACCATTGGCACCATAGATCATCCACGGCTTGGGCAGGGCAGCCATGCTGACCGGCGAGCTATTGTTGATCGCGACAGCGGCCGCAGCGCCGGGGTCGGCTTTCTTGCGACGCGTCGTCATGACGCGCTCCTGTTGGTTTCCCTGGCGACCAGCTTGAGAATCTGTTTGAAGTAGATACTTGGAAACCAGCGTTTGAGCCGCCAGCGCATGGGCTCGCGACGGGTGGGCAGGATCATGAACTCGCCGCGCTCGGCGGCGGCGAATACGCGGTCTGCCACGCTGTCGAGGGTGTCGGGTGACGTATCCATCAGCCGCAAGGCCAGCTTCTTGACCGACTCGCTGCCAATGGCGGTGTCGATCAGATTGGTACGGAAGAAGCTTGGGCAAATCACGCCAACCCGGATGCCGCGCATGAACACTTCCGCCCGCAGTTGCTCCGACAGCGCGACGACGGCGGCCTTGGCCACGCCGTAGGTCATCACGCCGGGTGCGCCCGCCAGGCCGGCAAAGCTCGCTGTACTCAAGATCTGTCCGTTGCCTTGGCCCAGCATGCTGGGCAGGAACAAGCGGCAGCCGCGTACCACGCTCAGCAGGTCAACTTCCAGCAGCTGCCGCCACTCCGACATCGTGGTTTCCACCATGGCACCGCCGGAAGCGATGCCGGCATTGTTGATCAGCACGTCCACGCCGCCCCACTGGGAATGGATGTCGTCGGCCAGCACTTGCATCGCCTCATCGCTGCCAACGTCGGCAGCCAGCGCCAAATGGCCGTTGCCGGGCAGCAAGCGGGTTGTCACTTCGGCGCGCTCGACGCTCAGATCGACGCAGGCGACGCGGTCTCCCGCCCGCGCATAGCGAAGCGCCAAAGCTTGCCCGAGTCCGCTGCCGGCACCGGTAATCAACACTCTGCGTGGGGTCATAAGCTCGTGCGCCTGCGTGATAGTCTGGCTTGAGAATACCAGCCCGTATGGACCGACCTGCATGCACGATTCTGCTCTCACCCTGCTCGATCTCTCTGGCAAGACCGCACTGGTCAGCGGCGCCTCTCGCGGCATTGGTGAGGCGATTGCCAAATTGCTGGCGGCACAAGGCGCGCACGTCGTGTGCAGCAGTCGCAAAGTCGAAAGTTGCGACGCCGTCGCCCAAGCGATTCGTGACAGCGGCGGCAGCGCCGAAGCGCGCGCCATGCACGTGGGAGATACCGCCAGCATCGAAGCCTTGTTCGCGGCCTTGGACGGCGACGGACGCGCGCCCGACCTGCTGGTCAATAACGCCGCTGCCAATCCCTATTTTGGGCCAGCCCTGGCGATGGACTTGGCGGCGTTCGACAAGACCGTCGAAGTCAATCTGCGCGGCTATTTCTGGAGCACGGTGCAAGCGGCCAAACGCATGCAGGCCAAGGGTGGCGGCGCCATCGTCAACATCGCTTCGGTCAACGCACAGCGCGCTGCGCCCGGTCAGTTGGTGTATTCGATGACCAAGGCGGGCATCGTCAACATGACCGAAGGATTTGCCAAGGAGCTTGCCGCTTCAAACATTCGAGTGAATGCGGTTTTGCCAGGTCTCACCGAGACCAAGTTTGCCTCGGCCTTGACCGGCAATCCGAAAATTCTCGAGATGATGCTGCGGCTGATTCCCCTGGCCCGAGTCGCCCAGCCCGACGAAATCGCGCCCATGGTCGGCTTCCTGTTGTCGCCGGCGGCCAGCTACATCACTGGCGGCGCGTTTGCCGTCGATGGCGGGTATTTGTCCTAGCAATTCCAAGCTAGAAATCGACCGAGGCGATGGCCTGTGGGAGCGGCGGAAGCCGTGATGCTTGCCTTTGCAGCAAACAGCATCGCGGCTTCCGCCGCTCCCACAAGAGCATGGGTTGCTCTCAGCCCTCAGCCCTCAGCCACCAGCCACCAGCCCTGAGCCACCAGCCCCGCTTCACCCAGCAAACGCATCCCGACTCAAATTCTCCGGTGCCCCATCCGTGCACACCACATCATCTTCAATCCGCACGCCGCCAAATTGATGCAAGTGTTCGATCCGTTTCCAATTGACGGAACCGGCATGGGGTCCGGCGCGCAGGCCGGCGAGCAGGGTGTCGATGAAATAGATACCGGGCTCGATGGTGACGACCATGCCGGGGGCAAGCTCGCGAGTCAGTCGCAAGGCTGAGTGGCCGCTGGGTTTCTCAATGCGGCCGCCTGTGTCATCGCGCTGAAAGCCTGCCACGTCGTGCACCTGCAGGCCGAGCAAATGGCCCAGGCCATGCGGAAAGAACACGCTGCTGACGCCGCTGTCGAGCATGCCGTCGGCGTCCATGCGGACGATGTCTTGCTCGCGTAAAACGCCAGCCAGCATGCGGTGGCAGTCCAAATGCAAGGCGGCGTAGTTCTGGCCGGCCCGGACGCGATCCACCAACGCCAATTGCACGCGATCAACGCCGGCAACCAGGGCCGCGAAGTCGGCATCGTTGGCAGCGTAAGTGCGCGTGATATCGGCGGCATAGCCGGCATGCGAAGCGCCTGCGTCAATCAGGAATGCGCGTGACTCGGCAGGCGCGACAGCCTCCTGATACTGGTAATGCAACACGGCGCCATGTTCGTTAAGGGCGACGATACTGCCGTAGGGCAAGTCAAGATCGCCGTGACCGCTTGCATTGAGATAGGCACGGTGGATGCCAAGCTCGGACTCGCCATCGCGAAACGCTTGCTCGGCGGCACGGTGACCGCGCACGGCGCGGTTTTGCGCCAGCCGCATCTGCGCCAACTCATAGGGCGTCTTGAAGGCGCGGTGATAGTGCAAATAATCGACCAGCGCCGGCGGATTGTCGGCAACATATTCGCCGATGGCGGCATCCGCTTCGCCAACAATCGCAGAAGCCTTGGCGGCGGGAAGCTGCGCGGCAATCTGACTGCGGTCGGTGACGATACGGATATCGAAGTGCTGCACCCACTCGCCGCTTGGGGTGGTCGGCGGCAGGTGCCAATAGTCATCGGGCTGGTAATACAGCAGTACGGGCTTGGCACCCGGCGTGATCGAAAGCCAGCAATGCGGATGCTCGGTGAGCGGCAGCCAATGTTTGAAGTGAGGATTGGTCTGGAACGGATACGGGCGATCGTCGAGAAAATGGTACTTCTGCACGCCCGCTGCGATCAGCAGATGGTCGCGTTTGACTCTACCAAGCGCTTCCGCACTGCGCGCTTGCAGGGTGCCGAGATGGTCGGCGTACAGGCTGTTAGTCATAGGTCAGGCGAGGTGACTAAAACGCCGATTGTGCACTAGCGAATGCTTGGGTCTGTCTACATTGGCGAATGTCAGAGGATCCTAATTGCGGCGTGGCTCGGGCTCCGAGCAAGGCCCGACTGTGCCGGTCAGCGGCCCCAGCCGCAAAGGATCGCGATACATCTTCACCCGTTGCGCCATGGCGGCCGTCATCATCAGCTCGTTGTGCTCGGTGAGCAGCAGCGCGCAACGCACACCCAGCTTGTCCAGCACCGTCGCAAACCCCGATTCGCCAGCCACCATCAGGGCGATACTTGCAACGTCGGCGACCACCGGATCGGGGTGCAAAACATTGACGCCAACAATGCCCATCGCCGGCAAACCACTGCGCGGGTCGACCACTTGCGGCCAGCGAGAGCCGGTCGGAGATTCGCGGTAACGGTTGTAGCTGCCGGAGGAGTACAAGGCTTCTCCAGATAGCAGGTCGACCGTTGCCAAGGGCTGGCCGCCCTGGTTGAACGGGTCACGCAGGTCGACTTGCCACGGACCCGAGCCGGTACTGCCGAGCGCGTAATGATCGCCACCCATGGAAATCAGGGCCCGTTCTATGCCGTGTCGACGCAGGATGCGGACAATGTGTTCAGTCGCAATGCCTTCGACAATCGCACCGAAATCAAGTCGCACCGCCGGATTGCGGCTTTGCAGACCCTCGGCGGTCAACCACAGATCGTCGAAGCTGGGGCTGGATTCCCGCCAGGCTGCGATCTGTTGTGCAGTGGGCGGGGCTGAGGTGATCGGAAAGTCGTTGCTATAGAACCCCCACATTTGCATCAGCCCGCCGACGCTTGGGTCGAACAGTCCACTCGTGGCTGCGGCCATGGCCAGACTGCGTTCGGTGATGTCCTGCATCAGTGGCGACAGCGGAACAGTACGACCTTCGACCAGACCTGCATTGAGTGTCATCAACGCACCCGGCTCCCAGGCATGCCACTCCTGGTGCAGTGTCCTCATTTCGATGCTGATCTCGGCGAGTGCCGCCTGTGCCACTGGCGTTGGCACGCCAAGGATCTCGATGCTGGAGGCGCTGCCGAAGGCGACCACCGCCTCAGTCGTACTTTGAAGCGGTGCCTCGCAACCCGCCAGCAGCAAAAAGAACAGCAGTGAGCAGCTCATCCGGTGCCATGTGCCGAGTTGCCTGCGCGTCCGCCCTGATGCGGGAATCCGGACTTCGACGCGACCCGCTGCAAACCCGCTTACGCGGTCCATATTGGTAGCGACGCTATGTCGATGGATGCTCTGTCAGTGGATATTTGCACAACCGGCGAGGCACTGGATTGCAAGCCGACCACGACGTCCTGTCGATGCGACATCCCATGCGACATCAGCCCTTCGCTTGCTCCTGCGACGCCCCGCAGGCTGCTACGCATACTGTCCGCCGGGCGCGTCGATCCACGCACGCAGCGTGTCGAGATGCTCCGGCCCAAGATCGATAAAGCGAAAGCCACACCAGTGCTGGCCGGTGGCGCTGGCGTCTTCCAACCAGAGTTGGTGGGCGCCCACGTCGATCCGATGTGGCCGGTTGTCAACGACGGGCAAATGAAAGCGCAACTGGTAAAGCGCATCGTCGACCAGGTTCTGGGTCGCCAGCACCATCATTCCGGATTCGGAAAGATTGCCGATTCGACCGATGCTGAACTCGGACATGGTGTCGATGACTTCGATGGTTTCCAGCGCCCGGCGACGCTTGGCCCGGCGGAACTCGTCGCTCATGTGGCCACCTCAGGCTCTGCAGCGCCGCTCAAGAGGCAATAACTAGCGTGCCTCGTCCCCATTGCATTGCGTACGCCAGCCCGGCAACGAATCCACTCGCTCATGTGGCCACCTCAGGCTCTGCAGCGCCGCTCAAGAGGCAATAACTAGCGAGCCTCGTCCCCATTGCATTGCGTACGCCAGCCCGGCAACGAGTCCACTCGCTCATGTGGCCACCTCCGCCTGCGCAGCGCCGCCACCACTGAATGAGCGCAAGGTGCCGACGATGGCTTTCCATGCGCGGTCCACCAAGGTGCTGGTGTCTTCGGCGAGTACGGACGCGCGACCGGCAACAATTTCGCGGGCGAGGAAGGCCAGCGAGAATTCTCCTTGCCGCTGACCGCGATGGTTCACCATCAAGCAGTTGCCGGTGACCGGACTAAACCACGCCATGCGCCGTCGCACCGGCTCTTTGCGTTCCGGTGTCGTCATCTCGAACCAGGTTCCGAAGGGAAGCCGTTTGAGGGCATCCAATTGTTTACGTTCGGTGGCATCCAGCTGGTCGACGCGCGTTGTTTCGGCCGTACCAGCCCCGCTCGGGCCGCTTTGTCCAAAGCGCGCGCGCTGCTTCAGTTTCAACGCGAGCTCGGTACGCGATGCGGACTCGTCGTCGTCCTCGTCGGCGGCGGATGTCAGCAAGCGGCCGGCGACCGCACGGGCGTCATCAATGTGGTAGCCAACCTGACCCAATGCCTGTTCGATTTCCTCGCGCAGCGGCTGTACCTCAGCCCCCGGAATGCTGGCCGCACCGGTGGTGCGCGTGGCTACGGCGGAGTGAATCAGCCGATCTGCGATCTGCAACTGGTGCCGATACGATTCCGAGTTCTCGCCCTCGCGCAGTGCCGATAGCGCCAGCACATCGGCCCAGCTCTGATCGAGCAGGCTGCGCAGGAACTTCGGTACACGCTTGCCGGCCAAACGCGCGTCGATGGCTTCAGCGGCATGCAGACGCGCGGTTTCGAGTTTCTCTTTGCCGCGGGCGGCTTCGACGTGCCGACGCTCAGCGATTTCGGCCTTGCGGGTTTGCGCCTGCACTTGCTGGCCGATATCGCCAGCCAAGCGTTCGAGCAGTCCAAGATCACCGTCAAACTCGCGGCCAACGCGTTCGACCACCATGCCCATTTTGTTGGCGAGGTCACGGTCCACATCATCATCGGCCGACAGATGAAAGGTGGCTGCGGCCACCGCGTTGAGCATCTGTCGTGCCGGGTGTTCGGACTGCGAGAAGAACTTGCGATCCTCCAGCGCGACCCGCAGCAGCGGCACCTGCAGTTTTGCCAACAATGAGGCGGCGGCACTGTTCGGGCGCACGTCCTTCATCACCTGGTCAAACAGCATGCCGACCAGGTCAATGGCATCGTTGTCCTCTTCGCGCAATGCGGCGGCCACACCACCTTCGCTGACCTGACGCAGTTCGGTCATCAGGTCTTGTTTGAGGTGGGATACCGAACGCACCACGCTGCGGTCGCCGACCCGCACCGTCGGCTGCGACGTGCTCTGCAGACGACTGAGTGCGCCCTGCACGGCGGCGGAATTCGCTTCAACTGCGGCACGCGCACCCGGCGGTGGCCGCTTGCTGCCCAGCTTGCCAAGCAGCGAGCGCTTGCCGTCCATCAGCCGGCGGAGGCTATTGAAAAATTCTTCGTCACCCAGCGGCGAATCAATATCCGCGGCAATCACGGCGTTCACATCGGTTGCCGTCTGTGCTCGCGTCTGCGCGAGTTCTGACTTGTCCGGGTAGCGCATGGCGGGCGCTGCCGTCGCCGGTTGGCGACCGCGCTCGTCAGCTCGCGGCGACGATGGAATGAGGGCGGCCGAACGCGCGAATTCCGACTCGTCGCCCCACTCATTGCCCTTGCTGTCTGCGGCAGGATGGCCCGCAGGGTGCGCACGCTGGTGAGCTGATGCGGCCGCTGGCGCCGCTGGCACCGCTGTGGCCTCTGGCGCTGCCGGCGGCCGTTCAGCGGCGACCGGCCGGGGAGCCACTGATTGACCACCAACAGGGCCGCGCTTCAAGCGTACCGGCACAAAGGTCATGTGCGGCAGCACGCCTTCACTCACCAAATAGGCGTTGATCGAGTCGTAGAACGGGCTGGCGAAAACGCTCATGTGCCTTTCGAACTGGCGAAACAGCAGCACCCGGTGCTCGCTCTCCAATTTCAACGGATGCACTACCGTGCGCAGAATGCGGCACAGCGCCTTCGGGCCGATGGGTAAACCCTCCGCATCAAAAGCTGGCCGCGAGGCCAATACTCCAAACCGTTGCCCAAGCAGGAACAGCGGCATGCCGCAGCGCATTTCGGCGCGCGTTGCGGCCTCCTTCAATACGATGTCTTCTTCGATATCGACATCGTTCACCAAGCTCAGCGTATGCACTTTGACTGTGACCGATGCCTCCATCTTGAGAGGCGTTCGCAAACACGCGACGCTGGCCTCAAGCTCGGTCATGAACAGAGGAGTGACCAGCGGTCGGGCGCGCCTTGCTTCGTCCAGTACACCGCTGTATTGGCGTTGCAAGTCGTAATTGCGGGCACCTTCGGCGTGCCTGAACAGGGCCAGTTCAAACTCGTCCATGGTCGCCGCCAACCAGCGACGCGACTCCTCAGACGTGAGTTTCAAAACGCCTTCGCTCAGGGCGAGGGCGCGGCGCGGTAGCCCTGCCTGCACCAGCAGGCGCGGACCCGGGGACGAATGATCCTGAGTAGCGGTGGCTTGCATGAGGCAGTGGGCCCAAGTCGACCCGAGGATTTTATGCACCTCGACTGGCGGATGGGAAACGGCTGACGCGGGCGCCGGGCACCGGCACCCGCCATTCAGCAAGTGACCACGTCTGAATGCGTTATTCAGGCGACCAGCGCAGGTGCAGGCTGGCCGTGCTGCCTGCGGTATTGAAGCCGCGCACCAGCATGTATTCGCGGCCCAAAGCGTTGTCCAGCCTCACGTCCAAGCTGACAGAGTTCGCCAGTGGCCAGCGCAACCAGCCGCCAAGCAAGGCGTAACCGGCCAATGCGCCGGAAAGCTCGGGCCGTGCCGACACCGCGTGCAGCTCGAAGCCGAAGCTACCGCGACCCATCGGATGTTCGATGCTTGCGCTGGCTTTGCGCGCGGGTCGGCGCAGCAATGCGCTATCGGTGTCCTCATCGCGCGCCTGTTGCCAGCCGAGGTTGCCAGTCAATTGCCACTCGCCGAGCGAAGCTTGCGCTTCAAGCTCCACGCCGCGTAGCGTCGCCCGCCGGATGTTCACCGCTTGAAACGTCTCGCCACCGCTGAAGTCGATCAACCCTTGCACACGATTGCGGTAGGCCGACAGCGACAGGTTGATCCACTCGCCCTGCCAATCCGCGCCGAATTCGAATGCGCGCGAACGCTCAGGCCCAAGGTTGGGATTGCCGGCGAAAAAGCCAGAAAAGCCTGGTGAATACAGCTCATTCAAAGTGGGCGCACGAAAGCCCTCGCCTCCGCTGACACGCAGCCTTGGGCCGCCCTCGATGCGCCAGCCGGAGGCCGCTTGCAAGGATGTTTCGCCGCCAAAACTGTCATAGCGGTCATGCCGCACACCGAGTTCCCAGTCGAGCATCGCTGCGTTGTCCCGCCAGCTGCTGAACAAGGCCCGTTGCCGACGTTCATCGTCGTAGCTTGCGATGCCGGCAAAGGTGTCAATGCTGCGGCCGTCATCATCTACCAGGCTCACGCCAGACAACCATTCGCCGTGGTCGCCCAGTGCTTGCGAACGTTGCGCTTCGAGTTGCGTGCGGCGGGTTTCAAAGCGGCTGAAGAATGCGGCCGTATCCAGATTCTCGCGGCTGCGCGCCAGCTGTATCGACCATGGCTGGTCACCACCACCCGCAAGAGTCACGTTCAAGGACGAGGCATCCAGAGACGACTCGCCCTGATCAAACTCGATCTCCGATTCGCTATGCAGCAGCTGCCCATCCAAGCGCAGGCTATCGCCAATCCAAGCGGCATCGGCGTTCACGCTTTGCTGTTGGTAACCGTCGCGATCGGGATCAAAACTGAACCCGTCGGCATTCTGAACACTGAAGCCGGCGCTGTCGGTGAGCGCCGTACGCACGCCGAATCCGCCACGCTCGCTGCGTTGCCCAAACCCGGCTTCAGCCATCCAGGTGTCGTGACTGGCCACACCCACTGATGCGCTGGGCCCATTCGCGCGGCGAGTAAAAATCTGCACAACGCCACCGATCGCATCAGAGCCGAACAGTGCTGCACGCGGTCCGCGCACGATTTCGATGCGCTCGATTTGAGACAACGGCAGTTGCTCCCAGGCATATGCGCCGGTCGTGGCCGAGGCGACCCGCACACCATCGATCAAGACCAGCACATGATTGGAATTGCTGCCACGCATAAACACCGAAGTCTGCTGACCCAAGCCGCCACCGCGGACAATGTCGACGCCGGCTTGGCTGCGCAGCAAGGTCAAAACGTCGCTGCTGCCGCTTTGCTCGATCGCTGTGCGATCGATGACGCTGACTGACGCCAAAGCGGAGTCCTCGGCAATCGGTGTGCGGGTGGCGGTGACTATCACTTCAGGTTGCCGCACCTCGGCGGCTACCACTGGCCAAACAGTCGCCAACGCAACACTGAACACGGTCACCCGTGCGGCATCCACCAAAATAAAATCAATCATAGGAATGTCCTCGAAACGCTCACCCGCGGAAAGTGCACGCGTGCGGTGAGCAGAAAGCGAGGATTCACGGCCATATTGCGGGCGCATGGCTCCGCGCCATCGCCCGCCGCGACGTGCTGCGACGCCAGCTCATCCGCATCAGATGCAGACAAACGACGTACTCGGAGCCGGTCTCCGGACTTGCAGGGCGCGCAACAGACGGGACGTCCATCGAACCTGATCAGCGCCTTCCCATTTCCGGAGAAACAGTGGCTATCGCCGACCTACACCTGCTTACCGTTGCGGGGGCAGCGCCGGACTCTCACCGGCTTCCCGAACACTCCAAGCGGCGTGCAGTGTAGGGGATGGTTGCTGATCGGCACAAATGCAACGGGACTGCGCTCGCTTACTCGCGATCACTGCTGAACCCGCTCACTTCGCCGTCGCTATCCACATCCACTTGCATGCTGATGGGCCGGCAGCACACCGGACAGTCCTCCACGTAATCGGTGGTGCCGGCGTCAGCGTCGATCAACACTTCGAAGCGTTCGCCACACCAGGGGCAGCGGGTTTTGCGGCTTGCCAACATATTCATTCCAATCCGATCCAGTCCGATCCGATCCACTCCGAAACTCAGGCTGTGCATCAGGCCATGAACAGGGCGACAACGTCGTTGAGAAAGCGTTGCCCGAGAGCAGTCGGTCGCCAGTGACCCGGCAGAGTCTGCTGCAGCCAGTCATTGCCAAGCGCCGTGTCCAAGGCAACTGCAATGGCCGCTTTCGGCAGTCCCGTGCGCGCCTCGAAGTCGAGCATTGAGAAGCCCTGATTCAGCCGCAGCGCATTCAACATGAACTCGAACGGGCGCTGGTCTTCAGCGATCCACTCGTCGCCACCAATGCCAGCAGGTGTGCCAGCCGCGTCCATGAACGCTTGCGGGTGTTTGGCCTTGAAGCGTCGCAGGATGCCGTCATTGGCCGGCAAGGTGATCTTGGCGTGCGCGCCAGCACCGATGCCCAGATAGTCACCAAAACGCCAGTAGTTGATGTTGTGCGCGCATTGGCGATGTGGCTGCGCGTAAGCCGACACTTCGTACTGCGCGTACCCGCCCGCTGCCAACGCGGCTTGACAGGCTTCCTGCATGTCCCAGGCAGTGTCGTCCTCAGGCAAGCCTGCGGGAGGACGCGCATGAACCAGGGTGTTGGGCTCCAGCGTGAGCTGATAGTGGCTGAGGTGGGTCGGTTCCAGCGCGATGGCGTGGGCGACGTCTGCCAATGCCATGTCCAGACTTTGCTCGGGCAGGGCGTACATCAAGTCGATATTGAAATTGTCGATGCCGGCCGCGCGTGCCAGTTTGATCGCCGCGGATGCCTGCGCGCTGTCATGAATTCTTCCCAGTCTCGCCAAGCAGCCATCATCGAAGCTCTGCACGCCAAAACTAATCCGATTGATGCCGGCGCTGCGGTAACCCTCGAAGCGGTCGTGTTCCACCGTGCCGGGGTTGGTTTCCAAGGTGACTTCCAGGCCCGGCCGCAACGGCAGTCGCGCGGACACGCCATCCAGAATCGCGCCGATGTGCGCAGCATCAAACAGCGATGGCGTGCCGCCACCAAAAAAGATCGATGTCACCGGCCGACCCCAGACCAGAGGCAAGTCCTGCTCCAGGTCGCGCAGCAAGGCCGCGACGTAAGCGTCTTGCGGCAACGCTGCTTTCAGCCCATGCGAGTTGAAGTCGCAATAGGGGCACTTCTTGACGCACCAGGGAATGTGAATGTAGAGGGTAAGCGGGGGCAGACTGAGCATGCCGGCATTGTAGGGCGGAGGCGGAACTTCATTGAGACAGAAGAGTCTGCCTTCCCGCATGCCGACTTCCCACTTCGACCCCTACGCAAGACAGACGCACCTGCTTTGGCGCAATCGTGTCAATGGCTGGCGATCTCAGCCGGCCGAAGCGGTGTTCGCAGCGCTGGCTTGGCTCGCCACGATTGCCTTGATGAGTTGGCTGCTGCTGGCACAGTTGCCACGCCTGCGCGGCTACTTGCTGTGGCTGCGCGAGGAGCATGCATGGGCAACTCTCGGCGCTTGCGCGCTGATGGTGTTGATGGACCAACAGCAGTCGCGTCGTCGCCAACGTCATGATGCTGCACACGACTGGCTGAGTGCCCAGCCGATCATGCCAGCGGTTCGGCGTCGGCGTCGCTGGCTGCTGCTTTTGCGTTTGCTGCCCTTTGCTGCCGTGGCAACGCCATTGCTGCTGCTTGCCAAGGCATCGCTGCTGCAAGCGCTCATGTTGGCGGCAAGTGCTTCCGTGGCAGCGCTGATTGGCAACGTTCTGGGTGACTTTGAACGGACACCCGCTCGACAAACCCGCCCCCGTGAAACCGCGTTTCAAACATCCCGTGCACGCGGCAGCATGTTCAGCTGGCAATG
>JBBQQV010000011.1:0-18878 GCA_038215505.1 Lysobacterales bacterium | reverse complement strand
CATCACCGCCGTGCTCGGCTTGGCGGTCAGCAAGGCGGGCATCCGTTTGCCGGAGACCGTCACCCCGATTGCCTGGGCCTTGTTGATTGGCGGCGTGTTGATTCTGATCGCCGAGCGAATCACCGCCGGCCGCGTGGATTCGACGCGGATCACCTGGACCGTGGCCATTCTGGTTGGCGTGGCACAGGTCGTGGCGGGCGTGTTTCCCGGCACTTCACGTTCGGCCGCCGCGATCTTCGTCGCCATGCTGGCCGGCGCATCCAACCGCCCCGCCGCCACCGAGTTCGCCTTTTTACTGGGCATACCCACGATGTTCGCCGCCACCGGCTATGCCTGGCTGCGTGATGGCGGCCAAGGTGGTGAGGCGTGGAGCGAGCTGGCGGTGGCGTTCGTCGCCGCGACCGTCGCTGGATTTGCGGCCGTGCGCTGGTTGCTTGGTTATATCAAGACGCACCGGTTCACTGGATTTGCGTGGTACCGGATTGGCTTGGGAGCGGCGTTGTTGTTGGGGTTGCCGGCGGGGGCGTGAGCGCTGGGATTTCGACTCTGCTTCATCGAATTGTTGGGGCGCAGTTACGCAGCATGCAGTTCTTCGCGGATCACTTGGCGAAGTGCATCCAGGGCGATCGGACGACCACCACTTGCGAGGTACTCCCGCACTCTGTTGATCTCAGTCTGATAGGCAGTCCCAGCAGCTTCCGCCTTTTGCCGAAACAGCTCGATCACGTCGTCGTCGAGCATGATGGTAATGCGCGTCTTTCCGGGTGAGGCGAGCACTGCGCCACGCTCTGCTTTGCTGAAGTCGTACTCGTTACGCATGGACGTACTCCGTTTCGCCGCGGCTGGCCTTGCGAGCAGAAATCAATCGCGTGCGCTCTCCACGTGGGGTGTGCACGACGACCCCTACTCGCCCCTGAGAATCCATCGCCAGCGTGATCAGCCGCCGCTCGCCTTCAGCATCCGGATCTTCGATGGTGATGCCTCAGTCGTCGCGAAGCGACTGCTCGGCATGCGCGAGGCTAACCCGATGTTTCTTGAAGTTCGCTTGCGCCTGGTCGGGATCGAACTCGATCTCGATGATAAATATATGCTTTACATGCACATGCACATGCACATGCACATGCACATGCACATGCTATTCAAGTGTGCGGTACCCCAACCGCTCCGCAATGGGCTGCAACGGCGCAAATGCCGCCGCCAACGGCTCCGCATACGTCCGCCAATGGCCCGGCGCAAACGCAACCGGTAATCCGCCCATGCCGCGTCGGCTGGCGGTCAGTGTGGCCACGTCGGGCAAGGCGTCGAGGCTGAGGGTTTGTTGCAGACGGATCGCGACTTGGGCTGGGTCGTCGATGAGTTGCGAGTCCGTGACCAGCAGCAGATTGGGGTCGGCGGATTCAATCCGCGCAAGCAGCGGCTGCAAGCTTTGCCGTAACCACGTGGCCGCAGCGATGAGGCCGGGGAAACGCACCGCGAACGGGCTGGCAAACGCGAGCCAGTTCAGCAGTAGATCGCGTGGGTCGGCCACCACGGCGACCAGACTGGCGCCCGGCAAGGCGGCGCCGATGCGGCTGTCCCAGTGCGGCAGCCAATCGATGCAACGGCTCGGATCACCGCCCAGCTGCTCGATCACCTGGCGCCAACCTGCCTCGCTGGCGAGGCCGCCGTCGCTGCGCGGCGGGCCAAATCCATCGGCGCGTGCGGCGCGACTGAAACGATCATCCAGTACGGTGAAGCCCGGTACTTGGGCGAGCATGGCCAACACTTCGCGTGGCCGACCGCCCGGCGGTGACCACAGCAGACGCGGCGGCGGGCCGAGCTCGCGGCGTAGTTCGGCACCTGCCGATGGCGTCAGGGCAGGTGCGGCAATCGCGGCCGGCAACGGCTCGCCGTCGCCGCTGTGTGCCCAAGCGTCCTCCCACGCCGCTACCGCTTGCGTCGTTTGACCGAGGCGGTCGTGCGCTTGACCCCGCCAGAAATTGAGCGCGCGCAACCAGGCCGCTGTTGGCGACGTCGCCAGCAACCGCTCGATCCGATTCAGCGCCGCGGCCGGCTCGGCTTGCAGTTCGGCACGCAGCAAAATGGCCTCAGTGCCGATCATGCTGGGATCACGCGCCAGTGCCTCGCTCGCGTGGGCTTGCGCTGAGGTCAAGTCACCACGCCATTCGGCCAGATCGGCGCTCGCCGCCAGCATGTTGGCGCTGTCGGGTTGCGCTTGCTGCCAACGCTGCAACACGGCGGCGAGCGCCAAGGGATCGCGCCCGGCGCCTTGCATGCGCCGCTGCCAGAGCATCGCCTCGTTCGGAAACCGAGCCAGCGCTTCGTCCAACATTGCCAGTGCCGGTTGCTGCATGCCGGCCTGCACCATCCGCTGCAGCAGGCGATCCAACGGTGCCAGTTGAAACGGCGGCAACAAGATGAGTTGGCGGTAGACATCCAGACCGGCGGCCACTTCGCCCTTGCGCATCAGCAAGTCACCCAACAATGCCAAAGCCGCGCGCTGGTCGGGCTTGATCGCCAGCAGTTCCCGTAGCGGAGAGATGGCGTCCACCTCGCGACCTTGGCGACGCAAGCTGTCGATCAATGCCCAGCGCAGACCGACCGCCTGCGGCTGCTTGGCAATGGCCCGATTCAAGGTGGCCTCGGCAAAGGCGTGGTTGCCTGCAGCACGGTGCGCCAGGCCCAGCCCCGCCAACACCAGCGGATCATCCGGCAGCGCGATCGCGGCTTGGCTCAACAGCCGCAACGCGTCCGCGTGATCGTTGACAGCCAGTGCCAGCGCGCCTTCCGCCGCCAGCACCTGCGGATCGTCAGCGGCGACGCGTTTGGCAAGCGCAAGTAGACGCTTGGCCTCGTCCGGCTGGCGCCGCCCCAAGGCCAAGTGCAAGGCCATCAGATACGCGCCCAGCGAATTGGGATCGACGCTGATCGCCGCGCTCGTCGCTGCGTCTGCGCTGGTGGGATCGCGCTGTGCTGTCGCCAGACTGGCGCGGGCCAAATGCAAGGCTGCGCGGTTAGGGTCAAGAACGATGGCTCGTTCCAGCGCAGTCGCCGCCGCACTCAAATCGCCACCCAACTGCAAAGCCAACCCCAGCGCCAAATGCGCATCGGCGAGCTCCGGCGTTGCCTCCAGCGAAGACTGCGCCGCGGCCAGCGCGGCCACCGCATCACCGCGGGCAATGGCCGCAAACGCTGCATCAAGCATGCTCATTCCTAACGCGACCGCGTGGTCGCAAAAGGCGCTGATTCTATCCTGCGAGGTCTATCCTGCGAGGTCTGTCCTGCGAGATCTATCCTGCGAGGTCTGTCCTGCGAGATCTATCCTGCGAGGTCTAGCTTGCCAGCTCGCGGGTTCTTTGCTGCAGGTTGCGACATGCTTTGCGGATGCTTAGCGGCAGCGGCCGTAACGATCAGGCGACGCTCCCCGACCTCCCTCCCATCCCGGCGGATTCTCCCAATTGGTGCCTCGACCGCCACCACGCCCCGGCGGATTGCTGTCGTTGTCCAACCAGCAGCGAGCGGCCGCATTCCAAAATCCATGCTGCGGATGCCAATAACCGTGGTCGGCATGGAAATAGTAGCCATGCTCGACCTGCTCGAAACGCAGCCGCTTGCCGTCGTGACGCCAAAACCGATGATCGGGCGACGCGCCCGGCCCGCCGCGCCAGCCGCGCGGATTCTCCCAATTGGTAGCCACACCACCGCGCGGCCCGGGTGGATTGTCGTCGCGATCACGCTTGGCATACGCGTCATCTGTCGCCAACAAGCTCAATACCAGGCCCACCACCCAAGCACCTTGTGTTCGCGTTTTCATTGTCTGCACCCTCGCGGTTTGGATAGCTCGTGATGGGCTATCTCTGGCTGCAACAACGGAGTGATTTGCTGACAGTTGACTCACCCTCGTTGATGATTTGGCGGTCGCTCAGCTGGGCGATGGTTACCGTTCATTTGCGCGTGATCAAACGGCTCATTTCAATTACCGTGATCGCGCTTACTTCGCTAGTCTGCTTGCGCAAACAGCCGCTTAGCGGCATTCCCATCATCCAACGGCCAAACCATTGCCGCGAGCAAGCCCACTTCGATGACCCAACCCATTCCTGACATTGACCGATTGGCCAGCACCGAAACATCAGGGTTGATCGGGTCACACACTCCGAAGGCAGCAGACAGCCGCAGCCAGCGCGCCTTCAACCAACTCACCGCGAAGATTCAGCGTGAGCGCGAGCGCTTGCTCGAAGCCGAGCAACGCTTGGACGCGTGTCACCAGCGCCTGTTAAAGACCCTGCAACCGGTGCACAAACGGATACGCGAGGCGCAGTGGCAATTGGCGCTTGGCATCGACCACTGGCTCGATTCCAAAGAGCCCGCTGCGCGCTTGAGTCGCCGCGATCAGAACGCTTTGAAACGCTACATCAGCATGCTCATCGACGGCCTGCTTTCCACCGGCGAAAGCGAAGACCCATCGCTGATTGCGCTCTGCGAGAAATATTTCAGCAACTCAAATCTTGGCGACCAAGCCGCCGACATGGAGGCAGCCGAAGCAATGCTGAGTACCCTGTTTGGCGTCGATGCCGTGGCCGGCCACTCCGCGCAGAATGTCGACGATTTGCGCGCTCACGTGCGCGACAAAGTGGACGCGCTCAACCAGGCGGCCTTCGAGGCAGAGACACAGCGGCAAGCCGAGCGTCGCACTAAGCGCGGCCGGCCGACCAAGTCGGAATTGGCTGAGGAGCGCAAACAGGAAGCCGCCAAGCAGGCCAGCGCATCGGTGCGCGACATTTACCGCAAGCTGGTCAGCTCATTGCACCCGGATCGCGAACCCGACATCGGCGAGCGTGAACGCAAGACGGTGCTGTTGCAGCGCGCCAACCAAGCCTACCAGCGCGGCGACTTGATGGCCTTGTTCGCACTGCAAATGGAGATTGCGCAGATCGACGCAAGCCACCTCGCCAATCTGCCTGAGGAGCGCATCAAACACTACATCCTCATGCTGCGTGAGCAACTCCGGGAGCTGCAAATTCAACTGGGTGAACGTGAGAAGGCGTTCGCAGACTTGTTCAGCGTGCCCGATGCATTCGTCGAAAACCATTGGATAGATCGTTCCATCAACCGCCAGGTGAAAGACGCCAAGGCTGTGCTGAAGACACTTGAGCAGGACCTGCGCAGCATCAACACCCCCAGCCAGCGCCGCGCCTTTTTGAACAGCCTCGCCGACGCAAACCTTGGAGCGTCGGCAGACTCCGACTTGGATGCGTTCATGGCCATGCTGGAAGACTTCGGGCCACCACCAAGCACGCCTCGCAAGCGCAAACGAAAGCGGTAGCGAGGCGAGGCGAGGCGAATAGATAAGCGAAGGACCACGATTCACTCGCGTCTTGCGGGCGTGGCTCAGACGCTCTCGCCACCACGTCCGATCCCCAGCAGCAGCCGGCAACGTTGGCGTACGCCAGCACCTCGATCGCCGCTTCGACCCCCGCGTCCGCGCTCGCGCCAAGTACACTGCCGACGATGGACCTGCTCGCCGATCCACAGCCCCCTTCTCGTCGCGGCTGGCGCCAGCGCTGGTACGAGGTGATCTTCGGGCACGAAAGCCGCGCCGGGCGCAACTTCGACGTCCTGCTGATCCTCGCCATCCTTGCCAGCGTCGCGGTAGTGATCGCCGATTCGGTGGCCGAGCTGCACGCACGCCACGGGCAGTTGTTCTACCGCCTGGAATGGATCTTCACCCTGCTGTTCACCGCCGAGTACTTGGTCCGGTTAGCGATCGTGGCCGACCGGCTGCGCTACGCGCGCAGCTTCTTCGGCGTGATCGACCTGCTCGCGGTGCTGCCGACTTGGCTGTCGCTGCTGTTTCCGGGCGCGCAGTACCTGCTGGTGATCCGCGTGCTGCGCATCCTGCGCGTATTTCGGATCCTGAAACTGATCCGCTACGTCGACGAATCGCGCCTGCTGGTCGGTGCGATGGTCCGCAGTTGGCGCAAGATCTTCATCTTCCTGCTGGCGATCGTCAGCTTGGTGATTGTGTTCGGCGCGGTGATGTTCCTGGTCGAAGGCCCGGCCAACGGCTTCACCAGCATCCCGCAGTCGATGTATTGGGCGGTGGTGACAGTGGCGACGGTCGGCTTCGGCGACATCGTACCCGGCACTGCGCTCGGCAAGCTGATCACCTCGGTGCTGGTGCTTATCGGCTACGGGATCATCGCGGTGCCGACCGGCATCTACACCGCAGAACTGGCCACCAGTCTGCGTCAGGACCGCGACCGCCGGCGTTGCGATGGCTGCGGGCTGCGCGGCCACGAAACCGATGCCCTGCATTGTCGCGGTTGCGGCCTGCAGCTCGGGACACAGCCGTAAATGCCAATCGCAAACCGGATCTGACTCTCGGGCTCGACGAGGCGACCGTCGGCAATACCGCGCGACTGGTTGCGCGGGATGGCAGTGTTAATACAAGACCTGTCCCCTGCTTATGTGACCCCTGCTAATGATCCCTGCTTAGCCAGTGACTCTGTGTCGATGCAGCCTGCGCCTGGCGGGCGTGCTGCGCTAATGTCACGCACTCTCTGATCAGGATATCCGCCATGCCGACCGCCTTTGCCTCCATGTTCGACCTGGCCATGGCTTGGTGGCAGTTCGTGTTGCGAGCCTGCGCGGTTTACTTCGTGTTGCTGCTGATGATCCGCGCGTCGGGCAAGCGCACGATGGGGCAGTTCACTCCATTCGACATGCTACTGGTTGTGTTGCTGGGCAGTGCAGTGCAAAACGCGTTGCTTGGCAGCGACACCTCGGTCGCCGGTGGCCTGCTGTTGGCGGCCACCCTCGTCGCGCTCAACTGGGGCGTGGGTTTCGTCTCCGCGCGCAGTGCCAATATGGAGGCGATGATCGAAGGCTCGCCGGTCTTGCTGGCGCGCGAGGGCGAGGTGTATCGCGGGGTATTGCGCAAAGAGCTGATCAGTCGCGCCGATTTCGACAAAGCGTTGCGTGAAGCGGGTTGCCGCGAGATCGACGAGGTCAAGCTGGCCGTGCTGGAAACCAACGGCCACATCACCATTATCAAGCGCAGTTGATTAGCAAGAACGGGGTTACAGGAACGGGGCTCACCTCCGCCCTCCAGCGACCAATTCAGCACGCCACCGACCAAATCCTAGTCTGCGATCAAAGAGGCTCGGGTACATTTACCCCGCCATGCGAAGGTCGGTTGCCGTCTCGGCTCGGATGAGTTCCCACCAACACGGCGGACGGCGTTGAAACGCGGGCCGTCCTTGTAGATCTCACCCTGCGGGGCAGCCGTGCCCATCGTCCCGCCCTCAAAACTCGCGGCGTGCCTCGAGCAGCAATTGCACGCGATCAATCGACGAGGGACCATCCAGCGGAAATGCCAAATCGATATGGATCACATTGCCAATTGATGAGCGCGTATTGCCAAGCCGCAGGCCGATGCCCACGTCTTTCAGCAAGCCAAGATTAGGCGTGCCAAGGCCGTCATCGCCCCACGTGCGGCCGATATCGACAAAAACGGCTGCACCGACCCGGAACAGCCGGAACGGGTACCAATCGGTGTAGTAGCGCTGTTCGAGGGTGAGCAAAGCGCGGCTTTGCCCGCCTTGATACCGAAGCGGATAGCCGCGAAGTCCATTGTCCCCGCCGAGCTGGTTGACGCGGTCCAGGTCGAGATTGTGCCCCCATGAGGTTTCAATCTTGGCAAATAGCAGGTTCTTCTCGGAAATCGGCCTGTAGTAGCGCGCACTGCTGTCCCAATGCACATCCGCATGTCCCGAATTTTCTTTCCGACCGGTCACTTCCGAGTTGAGCAGGAGGAAATCTTCGGTGCCTATCTCGTACCCCTTGCGTACGCCGAACTGGTAAAGCCACGCACTGCGATCGCTGCCCAGGCCAGTCGACGTCCTGCCAATTCTGGCGGTGATATGGGTGCCGATCAGCACGTCTTCGGAGCGGCCGATCTGATTGCGGTTCTCCCAAACCTGATAGTCATCCTGCTGCAACTCAAAACCGATCCACGGATAGACCAAATCCCGATCAGCAGGCAGCAGCCCGGTTCCCAGCGAGTCCACAACGGTCTCGAACTGTCGCCGATGCTGGGTGAAGCCGGCCGTCCAGCGTCGCACCCAGCCGTCCGACAGGCCCGAAGACCAGCCGCCATAGAGTTCTGCGTCACGGCCACGAACGAGGTAGCGATCCAACACCTCACCCAACTGGTAAAAGGTGTCGACCTGATTGTTGCGTTCGAGTCGCACACCATAGGCTCGACGGGTGTCCAGCGCGTAGAACGGCTGCTCGAAGCCTAGCTGCCAGCCATTTCCATCGCTGTTGCTCGAGTAGCCAATATCCAACTCGTTGCGGTCGCCAAACGCCTGATCGCTCGCCAGCTGAATCGAATTGGTGACCCGATCAACTGAGTTTTTATGTTCCAGATCAAGTTCAATGCCGGTCCCAAGAAAGTTGACGTCCTGCAGCTCAATGCCGAAGTGGTTCTCGCCGCCTCGGCGACCGAAGGAAATGCCTGGGTCAAGCGACCACACGTCGCGCGTTCGCACCTCAAGATCGACTTTGCCGTCAACGAAGCGAACGGGGGTGATGCTCGCTTCGCCCAGATAGCGCTTCGCCCGCAACAGCCGCTCTGTCTCTGCCAGCAAGCGCGCGGAGAACACGTCCCCCGGCTTGATCAGCAAGGCCGCGCGGATGACGTGCGGGCGAGTGACTGGGTGCAGCTTGGTGGCAAATCGGTAAAAGGCATTGCGTTCCCGCGGATCGTCGAGGTCGAAGACATCCGCGTTGACGATGGAAATCTCACCGATGATCGCCCCGGCTTGCTCCAGCTCCGCATTACTGAGTTGCAGTCGAACTGGCGGGGTGGCCGCTACACACACGCCGCTAAAGACAATTGCCTGCAGGAGCATGCATGCGAGGGCGTGGACGTGTTTGGAGCATGCGCTGTTTGCGCCGCCAATAACCCCTAAAGCGGGGCGGTCGCCGATTGAAACGGCGGTTGCTCGAGCACTGAAAGCGCTTAAGTTGCTCATCGCCATCCCGTTCAATTCTGCGAGCTTGAATCATTCCTGCGCGCGTGTCGGAGCAGCGTGGTAGCTGAGTTAGGTTTTGGTTAGTTGGACCTGAAGGCCGCAGAGCGAACAATGCACTGGGCGTCGCAAGGTGCTGCTGACGGTTGGATGCAACCGCAGCTGGATCTTCGCGAACAACCCCGAATAATGCTGCGCTGCATCCGGGCTGCGCTTTATCTCAGTGCGCGATTTTTGCCGCGCGCTGCGGAAGCATAAAAATCAGAACAATGATCGCGGCGAACAGCACGCCGGTGGCGGTATAGCGGCTGAGTTCCAGTCCTCCCTCGAGCACCGGCTTGTCGAGGAAGTCTCCGGCCACTGCACCCAACGGACGGGTCAAGATGAAGGCGGTCCAGAACAATCCAGTGCGCGAAATATTGGTGAAGTAGTAGGACAGCACCACCATAAGCAACAGGATGCTGAAGATTGCAGCGGCACCGAGATAGCCCAGACCGGCTGTATCAGCCGTCCAATCGCCAAGAGCGGTGCCCAGTGTTTGCGAAAATATGATCGTCAGCCAGTAGTAGAACTCGGCCTTGGGCGTATCGATGGAGCCGATGTCCACCCGACCAAGCGCTCGATGCCAGACGATCAGGCAGGCGAGCAACAGTGCAAGAAGCAAACTCGATCCGCCGGTGTAGCCGATGCCGAGCGAGCGGGTGGCATAGTCGGCCAGCGTTGTGCCTACCGTGGTGGACGCAATGATGGTGGCCCAGTACAGGAACGGTCGAAAAGACGCTGCTCGAATCTGGAACAGCACGCTGGTGACGAAGATCGCCATGAAGATCACGGTGCTGACGAGGTAACCGAAATCCATCGACATGGAGACGGCATCGCCCCCGGTTTCGCCCAGCGTCGTCGCCAGGATTTTTATGGTCCAGAAGCCCAGCGTGAGGGCCGGAACCTTTGCCAATGTTTCCCTATCGCTTGCGTCCATTGCGAGATATACCTTTTGAGCTTGCGGGGGTTTCCACCGAGTCAGGCCTTTCGGCCAGGTCGAAAGAGCCGAGGTTGCGCGCGGTACTTGGCGGTTGGGCTGTAGCGCCTTGCCCGCCATGGCGCGTCTGCAGCGTCCTGCCGGTTTTCAATTCACAGCATTGCGCGCCGAGCAGATTGGGCACTCGGCTGGTCGCGCATTTTTGGGTCGACCGCAATGCAGGACTCAGCGCATTCATCGTTTCATCAATCCATTTTTGACAGCGTCTGCAAGCGGCAAATAAGCGCGGCGTCGGTCTGCTGGAGACAAAGGTCAGGCGCCCTTGCTGGCTGTTCGCGGACGCTGGGATTGCTTGGCAGCCACGGCAACCGCTTGGCGCTGTTTGCGCTCGGCCAGGATTTCATTGTCGCGGCCAATGGTCGCGCCCCCCAGCAGCGGCCGCCACGACATCGCGACGGCCCAGCAGATCATCGCCGCCCACAGATCGTGCGAGGCGAAGTGGGCACCCCGCAGCTGCTGGCTGATGCCGAACAGCAGCCCGGCGGCGAGTCCGATAGCAAGACCCAGCAAGCGGCTGCGGCGGCAACCGAAGCCAGCAAAATACAGCGCAAGCCATGCATAGCCGACGCTGGCATGCGCTGCCGGAAAACAGTGATCCGCCATGTAGCTGGCGGGGCGCGGATCGAGCAGCGTCAGGTGCATGCGATCACCACCGAGGCCAACGACGCTCCAGGCGCAATCGACCACCAGCACGCGCTTGAGCAGCGTGACCAGCACCACCGAGCAGAGCACGCTGAGCAACAGGTAGATGAGGGTCCGGCGTCGGTGTCGGCTGCTGTCGGTGAACCATGAGACCAGCAGCCAGCCAAGCAGAAACAGCCACGCCAGGGTGGCTAGCAGACGGCCGCCGCGATGCACCAGGACTTCGGTGACCAGGTGGTTGCGGAGCACCCAGCTGCCGCCTTGCAGGGCATAGGCCTGTTGCGCCAACCACATGTCACCGCCGCCAAACATCAGCGCAGCGGTGCCGATGACCAGCAACAAGCCAGGCAGCAGAACATGGGCCAGCGTAAAGCGCGTCGGCCACAGCCGCAGCCGGTCGAACTTCAGCGAGGGCAGTGAGAGGATGGATGTCATGACGGCATCGGTCAGGGGCTCCCGATGTTCTACGGGCCTGCAGGTCCGAGGCCTGTCAGACCGCCGTTAGCGGCTCGTTATCCCGCGCGAACGTGTTGCCCCAGTTTGCATCCCCAGCGCTGCGTCGCGCCGGCACGTCAGGGATTGCAGACGCTCGATGGTCCGATGGTCCGGTGGCCTTGACCGCTTTTGGAGCAGCGAGTCATAGCGGCCAAGGTGTGCCCCCTTCAGATGGGCGCGGAGCCGTTCTCGGGCAGCGGATCCGGCGCTTCGCCGCGCGATACCACGACGGCACCGACCAAATCGCCAGTGACGTTGACCGTGGTGCGGCACATGTCGAGGAAGCGGTCGACGCCGAGAATGAGGCCGATGCCCTCCGGCGGAATGCCGAACATGACGAGGATGGTGGCAATCACCGGCAGCGAACCGCCAGGAACTCCGGCCGCGCCGATGCCGCCGAGGATGCACATAAAGAGCACCAGAACCTGCTGACTCAGACTCAGGTCTACGTTGAAGAACTGCGCCAAGAACAGCACGGTCACGCCCTCAAACAGCGCGGTGCCATTCATGTTGGCAGTCGCGCCCAAGGTACACACGAAGCGACCCACGCGGCGTGGCACACCTAGGCGCTCTTCCGCCACCATCAGCGTGGTCGGCAGAGTCGCCGAGCTGGACGAGGTCGAGAAGGCGGTCAGGATCGCCGGCTCCGCGCGCTTGAAAAACTCCAGTGGAGACATTCCGCCGATCAACTTGACCAGCAACGGAAACACCACGAAGAGGTGGATGGCCAGCGCCAGCACCACGGTGCCGACGAAGCGCGCCAGCTGCACCAGCACATCGAGACCCAATTTGGCGGTAATCGAGAACAACAGCGCCGCGACGGCATAAGGTGCCAGCTGAATGATCCAGTCGATCAGGCGCAGACAGATGTCGTAAATACCCTGCATGGTGCCAAGAAAGCTGCGGGTGCCCTCGCTGCTCACGACCGCTGCGGCGATGCCGACCAGCAGCGCGAAAAACATCACGCCAATGAGATCGCCATTAACCGCCGATGCCAGCGGATTGCGCGGCACCAGGTTGAGCAGAAGGTCCATGCCCGACAGACTGTCCTTGCGGGCGACGATGGCACTGGCACCGTCGGCTGTGCTGGCCAGGATGGCCTGTCCCACTTCGGGCGGCAGGCCGGCGCCCGGCTGCAGCAGGTTCACTGTCACCAGTCCGATGGTCACCGCGACGCCAGTGACGAAGACGATGAACATCAACGTCTTGCCGCCGATCCGCCCGAGCGAGCGCGGGTCGCCAATTTCGACGACGCCCAGCACCAGTGCCGAAAACACCAGCGGCACCACCAGCATGAACAGCAGACGCAAGAAGATCTGGCCAACCGGGTTGGTGACATAGGTCACCACTGCGTTCAACCAGTCGGCGTCGGCGGCCAGCAGATTTGCGGCGATGCCGGCCACCGCACCGGCAAGAAAACCGATAAGCATCCGGGTGTGCAAAGGCATGCCTCGGCCCACCGTTTCAGCAGCGCTGTTCATGCGTTAAGCCCCTTTTCTCGGACGAATTGAGCCACTCGCTAGCCGTCGATCGTAGTCATCGACAGCGCGCTTGAGCACCGGCAACAGCAGATACACACCGATCAGATTGGGAATCGCCATGATGAACAGCAGGGCATCGGCGATGTCGACGATGCTGGAAAGATTCATGGTGCAGCCGACCACCGCCATCGCCAAGTAGAAAACCTTGAACCCATAGAGCGCGACCTTCGATTCGTTGGCGAGAAAGCTGGCCGCCTTCGCGCCGTAGTAGGCCCAGGTGATCATGGTCGAAAAGGCGAACAAGAACACGACGACGGTCAGCACATAAGGGAACCAGCTGACCACGCTGGCAAACGCGTCCGAGGTCAGCTGGACGCCATCGGCGGCGCCAGGCACCGCGTATTGGCCGGTGATGACAATCACCAGCGCGGTCATGGTACAAATCACCACGGTGTCGATGAATGGTTCCCACAGCGCGACGTAGCCTTCGGTTACTGGTTCGCGGGTGCGCACGGCTGAATGGGCGATTGCCGCCGAGCCCAGCCCGGCCTCATTGGAAAAGGACGCCCGACGGAAGCCGACAATCAATGCGCCGATCACGCCGCCGACCACGCCATCCGCGTTGAAGGCACCGTCCAAGATGGCACCGAACGCCGCCGGAATGTCGGCGAAATGGCTGCCGAGCACGAACAGACAAGCCAAAATGTAGATGGCCGCCATGGCGGGCACCAGCTTGGCCGTGACCGCGCCGATGCGAGTGATGCCACCAATGACCACCACACCCGCGAGCGTGGCAATGACAATGCCAAACAGCCAGCCTCGACCGGCGAGCGGGCCAGCCTCGCCGCCGGTGATGTTGAGGAACTGCGAATAGGCCTGATTGGCCTGGAACATCGAGCCGGCACCGATCGCACCGAACATGGCGCAGATGGCGAACACGATGGCCAGCATCCAGCCAAACCCCTTCAGGCCTGGATAGTTCTGCCCGATGCCGCGACTGAGGTAATACATGGGGCCGCCAGACACCGTACCGTCGGGCTTTTCCAGCCGGTACATGACACCCAGCGTGCACTCGGCGAACTTGGTCGACATGCCAAGCAGACCGGCGACGATCATCCAGAAGGTTGCCCCCGGCCCGCCGATGGTGATCGCCACCGCCACGCCGGCAATGTTGCCCAGCCCGACGGTTCCGGATACCGCCGAAGTCAACGCTTGAAAATGACTGACCTCACCCGGCCCGCTGTCTTCGGCATAGTCACCGCGGATCAGTCGGAAGCCGTGAGCAAAACCACGCACGTTGACGAACTTGAAGTAGACCGTGAACACCAGACCGGCGGCGATCAGCCAGACCACGATCAGCGGCAGCGCCGCGCCGTTGACCTGCACCGAGTAGAAAATGAAATTCGACACTGCCTGCGAGATCGGTGCCACAGCGGCTTCGATGCGCTGGTCGATGCTGGCTTCGGCAGCGCAGGTGACGCCCGCGCACAACAGAAGTAGGAGGCCGGTCAGGCTGCGCATCATAAAAACGTCCCCACGTCGGTGAACGCCGGATGGTACACCAGCGCTCGCGCCGAGCCCTCGGCAGCCAATGCGGTTCGCGCCGAAGGGCCGCTTGCAAAGAGCTGCGACAGCGAGGCTTGAGCCAGAACTGGGTCGTGAGGCGTGGAAGCAGGAAACTCGCAGAGCAGGGGGTCACACCCTGAGAAAGCGCGGGGGTCAGGTCCTTGGCAAACGCGCAAGCGCAAGAACGGGGTCTCACAAAAACGGGGTCACAAGAACGGGTCGGGTCTGAATGGCACTTACTTAAGCGCAAGCGCCAAACAATCGATAGGCGTCGGGGAGGTTGCCCTCCCCGCCCTCCGACCCGGACGTGCGGTTCTCCCGCATCCGGCTCTCCAGTCAGTGGTTACTACATCCAGATTGGCTCGCCGCGACGTCGGCTTCATGTAGGGTGAAAAGCCCGTGTTCAGCGAAGCAAGCATGGGTCCACCGCGTATGGGCCTTCAGTCTGAACCACCGCGTTCCTTCGACGCCGTGACCCAGCGCCGCCAACATCCGGTCCGTGCATACCGATGCTTCCACCCACGCCGTCGCCGGGCGTCGAGTGTCTGAACCTTGTCTAGCCATCACAGGCACCTGCGGTCCTCGTGCTTGCATCGTCTCGATTTCCCGAATCCAGCGAACCTGCCTCCCTTCCCTAAGCGCGGCTTTGCTCTCCTCCCTAAGCGCGGCTTTGCTCTCCGCGCGTTCCGTGCCATCCCATCGGCACTGCAGTATTACGAAGGCTCTGACTCCCGACCCCGTTCATCCTGCGGCCGGGTCTCCCCGCTTCACGCATCGCACCTTCCCGACATTCCATCCGCAACCACGTCGCGCACCCGATCATCGCTTTGATAGCCACATCAGGGTGATCGGCTTGTTCCGGGCTTCGCCACGAATCAGCAGGCTCGCCGCACGCCTGCGCCGAATCGGGTTCACTTCATTACGGACTGTCAGTTCGTTTCCGGTTGCTCTCCACCTCGCCTCTCAACAACGCAGTTACCTTCAACTTCGGGGACGTGGCGCGCCCCGACGCGGACTTCCACCGCGCTGATACGATGCCCTTGCGGGCGCACTCATCCCGGCAAAAGCCGGAGTCCAGCCCTTCCGCGCAGTAGCAATGCTTCAACAGCAGTGGATCCCGGCTTTCGCCGGGATGACGAGCCTTAAGGCAAGTGGCATTCGGCTCAGAGTGCCAATCGGGTCAGGTCTTGTGAACGCGGGCATCGCCGCGGACGATCCGACGGCCAAGGTGCTGAACCAGGTATTCCTGGGCGATCAAAATTTCGTGGAATGGGTCACCCGCCGCTTGCAGTCGCCGCCGAAGGAAGTACCAAAACGCCAGCGCCAGTGGATCAGCCTTGCGAGCCTGTTGGGATCAGAGAAGGATCGAGACTCGGCGATAGCTCTGGCATACCGGACGGGCAGATTTATGCTCACCGAAATTGGCCAGCACGTCGGTCCGCATCACTCGACGGAGAGCAAGATTGCGCGGCGTTCGGTGTGAAGGGTTAGTTGATATGCGTGCAAGACAAGACCCCGGTCTCCTCGCCATCAGCTGACCCAGGTTGTTGCCTGTTGCCCATTCTCGACAGGGGTGGCAGCTAGTGAAGAACGCTGAGGAGATAGCGCTTAAACCATCGGCCCGGATAGTGTTTCGGCCTCCCGTTCTCGCCACCGCAGGCGCGGTTGTCCATTTCGAACTTCGCCATTTCGAACTTCGCGAACTCATGAGATCGGCTTTCGATTACCCAGCTTGCTCCCATTCGAACTTTAGAAGCGACTTGAATGCCACTTCGATCCCTGCCTGCCAGTGCCGCTTTGACTGAAGGTAGAACGCAGATTCGCTGGTCAGCCGCAGTTCCTGAGAAATGGCGAGCGTGTCTTTGGGCATGATGACCAGATCGATGGGTGGGCCGACGGACAGGTTTGAGCGAATGGTGGCTTCAAGTGAAATGACTGCCAGCCGCGCGCAGTCATACAACGGAATGTCTTCACCACCAAGGCGATCAAGCATTGGTTTGCCGGTTTTACTCTCGCCGATCTGCAGGTGGAGGGTGTCGTCGGACGCCTCGATCACGTTTCCCTGCGGATAGATCAACATGATCCGAGGCGAATCGCCCCGGATCTGCCCGCCAAGTATCAAGGTGGTTTCCCTGGGTACCCCGGCGGCGGCCAAAGCCTAGGCGTGTTGTGCCTGCACCAGGCGGGACACGCGGCCAACATAATTGGCCGCTTCGAACATGTAACGCACCGTCAGCAGCGTTTCGCGGTCATCGCCCACGGCGAGGCCGCGCCGCAGACAGTTGAGCAGCTCCTGGGTGGTCGCCAGATTGCCGGCGGAAGCAAACACAAAAACACGATCTTGAGCGATGTCAAAAACGAGAAGCTTTTTACAAGCAGTGACATATTGGCGGTGGCGGCTGGCCGCTACTCGCCGCGACCGTAGCAATCAGGCTCCGCGCTTCCAGCACGCGCTGGGTCTCACTGTTGGCGTGTCGACTGGTGCGACACGATTTCGAATGCCGAGCCCAATCCGGCTCCCAGTGCGAGGCCCATCGCGAGTTGCTCGAACTCGGCGCCGAACAACACTCCCAACGCGGCTCCGATTGCGATGCCTGTGCCAGAGTAAGTAGCAGGTTTGGCGGGTTGCTTCTCCGGGTTCATGGGCTGTCTCCTGTGGTGTCTGAAGGCTGTATGCCGCACTGTTTACCTTCATCCCCGCTTTCGTGAATCGGTGCACCCGCGGCGAGCCAGCCGCTGATGCCGGTCGCGAGTACGAAAACATTTTCAAAGCCCATGGCGCGGGCGCGGCGGGCGGCCTGCGGCGCCTTGGCGCAGAAGAAATTGGAGCAATAGAACAGCAGCCGCGTCTGCATGTCCGCAGGCAGGTCGGCACGGACAAACCGCTGCGGATCCAAGTGCCGTGCCTGCGGTACTCGTGCACGTTGCCAACTCTGCACCGAGTTCACATCGAACACCTTCAGATCAGTATCGCCGAGCGACGCCCGCAGCACCGCAGGGCTGATCAACCGGTAGCCAAGCAGGCGATCCAGCATGATCAATGCGCCATCATCGCGAGGCGGAAGAGGCACCGCGTTCGCAAGGCCGCCAACGCCGCAGATGGCAGGCCGGTAATGGATGCCCCGTTGCTGGCGTACGGGCGCGCGGCGGAATAAATCATCAGTTTTCCGGGCAAATGAGTGATGGCCGCAGTCTGTCATGCGCCGGAGCGAGTGTACGCAGCCCAATTCGACTATCTTCTATGCACTTCGCGTATGGGATGTGCAAAGGTGTCCGATCTTTTTACTTGGTACCGGAGCTTTTGCCGAGTGGTGGAAGCCGGCTCGTTCAGCGCCGTCGCGACCGAGATGGCCACTTCGCAGCCGACCGTTTCGAGGCACATCGCTGCGCTCGAGAGCCATCTGGACACCCTCCTGCTGCTTCGCAGCACGCGCGCCCTCACCCCCACGGCGGAGGGCATGCTGTTCTACGAAAAGGCCCGCGCGGTGCTGGCCGCCGTTGCCGATGCTGAGGACCTGGTCGGCCGCCGCCGGGATGCCCCAAGCGGCCAACTTCGCTTGGCCTGCCCGGTGGTGTTCGGGCGTATGCACCTGTTGCAGCCTCTGTGTCGTTTTCTTCAGCGCTATCCGCAACTCGATATCGATCTGGTCATGCGCGAGGAGTTTGCCGATCTGGTCGAGGAGGGCTTCGACCTCGCCATCCGCATTGGCGAACTCGGCGAAACTGGCCTCGTGGCGCGGTTGATCGGGACGACGCGCCGCGTGACCGTGGCGGCTCCCGCGTACCTCGCAGTCCGCGGAACGCCCGAACACCCCCATGAGCTAGCGCGGCACGACTGCGTGCTTTTCACGCGCTTGGGCGGCGGCACGGTGTGGCATTTCGATGGACCCAATGGCGCGCTGTCGGTGGCGGTCAACGGTCGCCTGCGCAGCAACAATTCAGAGGCCGTGCGCACCGGCGCGCTGAACGCGTTGGGCGTCGCGATTCTGCCCACTTGGCACTTCGCGGAGGACATTGAGGCCGCCGGACTCACTCGAATCCTGCCGGAATATGAGCCGAAGCCTCTACCGATCCACGCGGTCTATGCCTCGCGGCGGCACTTGGCACCCAAGGTTCGCGCCCTGATCGACTTTCTTGTCGATGAGTTTGCGCAGCACCCAACACTTGCACCGCGAACAGATACGGGCACCCGAAAACTAGTTCAGGCAGATGATCCCATCTTGTGATTCTCGACAGGCTGGATTGCGAGTGCGCAAGAGCGTCGCCACCAGTCGCAGTTTTATCGATGGGTCTGGGTGGCATTAGCGACGGCGTCGGATCAAATCGAGCCGGTCACCAGCACGCGGCTTGTCCTCAAACAGGCTTGCGGAGGTGCTCAGTTTCGATGCCGAGGAAAGCCAGCTAACTGGCGATTTGCAATTGGCTGAATTGTCTCTGCGGCAAACCAGCCAAAGCTGTCACGCGGGAGCGTTACCTTGCTGGTGCGCGCGCGCTCAGAACCGAGCGCTAATCCACCGCGCCCCGCAACGCCGCCGCAATGAATTCTTCCGCGTAGGTGCGACCGTTCAAGCCACGCAGGAATCCGCAGTGACCTCCGTGCGCTGCAATCTCCAAGCGCAC
>JBBQQV010000010.1:0-20303 GCA_038215505.1 Lysobacterales bacterium | reverse complement strand
TGCGGCAGGCACAAGCCGCGTTGGCCAATACCCCCAACCAGTTGGCGGTATTGCGTCAAGCTGGCGTTGTCGATGCCGGTGCGCAGGGCTTTGTCGATTTGCTTGAGGGTATTCAAGACTTCATTGACTCTGGCGAATCGTTGGCGGCCAATGCCGACGGCGCTGAGCAACCGGCCTTGGTTTTTGCTGGCGAGCACTGGCACGAAGAGGCGGACGCCAGCCGACCTTGGTGTAGCGAGTGCCTGCTTGTCGTCGCTGAGCACGCGCCGGCAATCGAGCGCAATCAGTTGCAGGCGGCGATCGTGGGATTGGATGCGCTGAGTGTCGTTGTTGCCGGCGGCGCGCGGCGCATGCGCGTGCACGCGCATGTCGCCGATCCGGCGCGTCTGTTTGAGGTGGTTGGTCAGTTTGGCGAGGTCAGCGGCCGCAAGGCCGAGGACATGCGCGTCCAACATCAGGCGGCCAACAGCCAGCAGACCGTGGGTGTGTTGACCGACAGCGGCGCCGACTTGCCGCGCGAAGTGGCCGAGCGCTTGGGCATCCACATGGTGCCGGTGCGGGTCAGTTTTGGTAACGAGGACTTCCTCGACAAGGTCTCGTTGACCCCGGCGGAGTTCTATCGACGGTTGAAGGCAAGCGCGACCTTACCGCTTACTTCGCAGCCGCCACCCGGCGACTTCCGGCGGCTGTTTGAATTTTTGCTGAGTCATCATGCCGAAGCGGTATACGTCGGCATCGCCCGTGGTCTGAGCGGCACTCTGCAATCGGCGGAAACGGCTGCGGCTCGCATCGATGTCACCCGCGCGCAGGTGATCGACAGCAGCAATGCGTCCTGCGGCCTGGGGTTGCTCGCGATTGCCGCCGCCGAAGCAGCCCAGCGCGGTGCCGATGGGGCGGGTGTGCGCGCGGAAGTCGAGCGCTTGCGCCCACTAACGTTCACCTTTGCGGCAACGCGTGACGTCAGTTTTGCCGTGCGCGGCGGCCGCATTCCAGCGTGGACCTTGCCGGTCGCCAATACCTTGCGGTTGACCGCAATCGCGCAGATGCAGCCCAGCGGCAAGCTTGGCATCCGCGGTGCTTTATTTGGCCGCAATGATGTGCCGCGCCGCTTTGCAAACTATGTCAGCAAACGGATCGATCAAAAGGTCCGTTGGCGATTGCTGGTCGGGCATTGCGATTGCGCCGCCGATGGCGAGATCCTGCTGGCGACCCTGCAGCAGCGGCTTGATTGCCGCGACGCGTGGTTGGTGGAAGCGGGACCGGCAATCGGTGCTCACGCAGGACCCGGAGCGCTGGTGGTGGCAGTGCAGGCGGAGTGAAATGCGAGTGCGCGACGGGTACGACAAAACCGATCTGTGTTACGAATCGCACAGAGCGAAGGGATTGGCTTGGCTATTCTCGGGCGGCGGAAAACCCCAGCCAGTCTCGATATCCGAGCAACTGCAGCTGTGCATGGCGTCCGGTCACGCATGTTCAGTCACGCATGTTCAGTCACCCATGTTCAGTCACCCATGTTCAGTCACGCATGTTCAGTCACGTAAGAGGAGCGCAACCGATGATTCGCATGCTCATGTTATTCAGCTTGGTGATCGTGTCTGCGGCCGTTTCAGCCGTCGAGCCCGACGCGCGTTGGCACGACTATCAGAAGCAGGGCGTTGAAAATCGCAGTGGCTCCAGCCTGTATTTCCAAGGTTTTGAGGCACCTTGTTTTGGCCCGCCTTACAGCCCCTCGCCCACTGATGATTGGATTCGCTTCTTTTCTGAGGTGACGCGGGTCGCCAGCGGAAGTGGCGGCATTGCTTCGCGCAACGGGTTTAGTCACGCCGAGTTGCGGCCGCCGCTGGTCGGAGCGCCTGCCAATACCAGCGGTGCCTTCACTCGCTTGGGCGGTTACGCCAGCACATTTGACGGCGGTTTTAGGGTCGAAGTGGATGTGTACTTGGACTTGGCCGACCCGCAAGTGCTGTCCGGCATCAATGCCGACTTTGGCTTTGATGTGTCATCAGCCGTAAACACCCAAGCCGGTGCTCATCGCCGCGACTTCATCTTTCATGCCGCCAGCAACACCGCCGGGCGGATTTTGATTGGCAGCAGCAATACGACCAATTTTGCTGTTCGCGGTGATTTGGCCACGGGGCCGCATTACGTGGTCGCCAGCAGCGGCTGGTACACCTTTCAGTGGGTCTATCGCGATGCAGGTGATGGGACGTTGGCGGTGGACACCAACTTGTTGGCCATGGCCGGCAACGTGTTGTGGACACGCACGCTCAACAACCCGACAGACCTGATTGCGACGCAAATCGGCGGCAACCGTTACCTGTGGTTCTTGTTTCTGGAAAGCGACCGCGTGGCGATCGACAACAGCCGCATCAACAGCGGCATTCGTGAGGCCAGCTTCGGCTCGACACCCGTCGCCGGCACGACCCTCAACACGGGCAGCGCGGCAGTCGGTAGCCCCACGGCGGGCACCAACTTGTTACTGCGCAGTCTCGGCACCCTGCGTCTGGAAGTGTGTAGCTGCACCATTAGCGGCCCGGCAGCGGCCGACTTCAGCGTGGCAACGTGTCCTGCCATCATCGAACCCAACAGCACCTTAAACCTCGCCATCGGCTGCACGCCCAGTGCCAGCGGTGTACGCAACGCTAACTTGGTGATCGTGACCAATGACAGCGCGGCAGGCTCAAACTTCAGTTTCCCACTGACCTGCAACGTGCCAGCAGCACCCGCTATCCCCACCCCTGCGGTGATGGTGCCGACGCAGCAATCGCAGACGTTGTGGTTGCTCGCGGCCGTCATGGGTTTGCTGGGCGTGGTGACCCTGCGGCGCATGAGGTGATTGGTATGGAAGACGCTGCCTCGCCATGGATGGTGCGGGGCGGCGACTGAGTCGCGCGAGACCCTGAGCGCGGTATCGTCAAGTACTGCTGCGCGCGCAATTTTGGTTCGCGCATTTCGACATCGTTGGCGCGGGCACGCCTGCGGGTATCCTTGTGCCATTCCGAGCTATGGTTTAGGCAGCGATGTTCTTGCTAGTTGGCGCGCTTCTGTTGGCCTATCTGCTCGGCTCGCTCTCCGGCAGCTTGCTGCTGGGTCGTGCGGTGGGCGTCGATATCCGCTCACGTGGTAGTGGCAATGCCGGTGGCACGAATGCCTTGCGCACCTTAGGCTGGCGGTTTGCCCTGGGCGTGGTGGTCATTGATGTTGGCAAGGGTGCGTTGGCGGCGTGGATCGGGTTGCTGCTGTATTCCCCAGCCGCGTGGTCGGCGCATGCATTGGCCTATGCCTGTGTGCTGATGGCGGCCATTGGCCACACGTGGCCGGTCTTTTTTGGGTTTCGTGGCGGCAAGGGCGCGGGCACCTTGGTCGGTGGATTGTTAGTGATCTGGCCGCTCTCAGTGCCTTGGCTGGTACTGGTATGGGTGCTGGTGTTGACCAGCACTGGCTACGTCGGCCTGGCCACCATCTGTGCGGCCCTGTGTCTGTTGCCAGCGGCTGTGTGGATGCCCGCCGAAACGTTTGAGCGCAACCTGTTTGCCGTCGCCGCCGCCGTCTTCATCGTTTTCACGCATCGACTCAATCTGGTTCGACTGGCAGCCGGCAACGAACATCGTTTTGAGCGAGTTCGCTTACTGGCGAGGCTGTTTGCTCGATGACTTCGGCGGCGCAGCGTTTGCGAGCGGAGTTAGCTGCCGAGTCTGCTGCGCGCTTGCCATTGATTGAATGGGTCGAGAATATCGATTCGACCAATAGCGCCTTGCTTCGGCGTGCTGCTGAGTTGCCGGATCGCGCGCTATTGCTGGCCGACGAACAAACGGCCGGCCGCGGTCGCCAGGGCCGCGCTTGGAGCATGCCAAGCGGCGGCAATCTGGCCATGTCAATGTTTGCGCGCTTGCGCCGCACGCCCGCGCAGTTGGGTGGCTTGAGTCTGGCGCTGGGTGTCGGCTGTGCCGAGGTTCTGCGGCAGCGGGTCGGCCCCGTGGTCGGCCTGAAATGGCCGAACGACCTGTTGGCGCGTGGTCGCAAGCTTGGCGGGCTGTTGGTTGAGTTGGCCAAACGGGACACGGCCACTGTCGACCTCGTGGTCGGGCTTGGGCTTAACCTGAGTCTGCCAAATGGTGTCGAGCCAGAGTGGATCGGTCTTGTTGAACTTGGCCACGCCGGGCCTGCTGATCCGCTTGATCGAATCATGATCGCTGCGCGTCTGACCGAAGCCCTGCTGGCGACTCTCGAGCAGTTCGAAGCCGAAGGCTGGGCCGCGTTTGCCGACCGCTGGGACGCGCTGGATGCCTTGCGCGGCGAGCAAGTACGGGTGCTCGCCGCCAATGCCGAATACGTCGGCCGTGTCTTGGGTGTGCGCAACGACGGTGCCTTGCGGGTGCTCTGCAGCGATGGCGAACGCGCCTTTGTGAGCGCCGAAGTGAGTGTGAGGCGGCAATGAAGTTACTGCTTGATATGGGCAATACGCGGCTGAAATGGGCGCTCTGGGATGGCGAGCATCTGCAACCGATGCAGGCTGCCCGGCTGGATGCAGTTCACAGCCTGCCTTCGGCAGATTCGGCGCTGCTCGCCACCAGCACGGCCGATCTGCGGCACCGGCATTCACTGCAAGCGCTTTTGATTGAAGCCGGCATCACGACAGTGGATCGCGTAGGTCCCCCGCACAGCGACGCACTGTTGAGGCTTGCCTATGCCGAACCCGCGACGCTTGGCGTGGATCGCTGGCTCGCAATGCGTGCCGCGCGGGTGGCATGCAGGGATGCCTGTCTGGTCGCAAGTGTAGGCACCGCCATGACCATGGATGCGGTGGATGAATCGGGCCAACACTTGGGTGGCTGCATTGTTGCCGGCCCAACTGCCATGCGGGATGCGCTGCTGGCTCGCGCTGGTCACCTTCACCACCACATGGGTGAGTTCCATGCATGGGCGAACAACACCGCCGATGCCGTTTACTCCGGTCCCTTGCTCGCCTGCGCGGCACTGATCGAGCGGCAATTTCGCGACTTGGCGCAGCAGAGCGTTGCCCTGCCGCGTTTGTTTCTGACTGGCGGCGGTGCTGACGCACTGCTGCCAGCACTCAACATCGAAGCCCAGTGCATTCCCGATCTGGTGTTACGCGGGATGCATGCAGTCTCGTAGGATGTAGTGAGCGCAGCGAACCGCATCGCTGAGCAAGCCAGCGCCGCACCACCTTCAACGGGACGGGCTTCACTGATGCGGTTCGCTGTGTTCACCCCATCCTACAACGTCCGATCCAGACCAGACCCTCCGCCCACATGCTCCTCCGCGCCCTTGTCCTGTTACTGCTCGTGATGAACGTAGGTGCCGCCGCTTGGTGGGTGCTGGGGCCGCCGCCGCGGGTGCCTGACGCCTTGCCAACGACTCAAGCCGATGTGCCTTCATTGGTGCTACTGAGCGAGACGGATCAGGCCGCTGCTAGCGAAGTCGCGGAGCCCAGCGAACCGCCGCAACCGATCCGTGTGGGTGAAGCCAGCGAGTGTCTGGAAATCGGACCCTTTCTCACCCAGTCCGATCTGCGCCGCGCGCTGACAGCGCTCACTCCAGGCGCGCAGCGCATCCAGTTTCGAGAAGCGAACGCGTTAGTGCAGCGCGGTTACCGGGTCTTCTTGCCCGCGCCACCCTCGCGCGAAGCAGCGCTCGCTGTCGCCCGCGGTTTGTTCGGGCGTGGCGTTCGCGATTACTACGTGGTGACTTCGGGAGCTGACGAGAACACTATTTCGTTCGGCCTGTACCGCAACGAAGCCAACGCTCGCCAACGGCTTGAGCAAGTCGTTGCCTTTGGCGTTGACGCCAAGCTCGAGCCGCGCAGCGAAAGCATCCCGCAGTTCTGGGTCGATCTGGATAGCAGCGAAGCGTTTGACTGGCGTGCCGCCTTGGGCGGCTATAGCGGCGTGGCCAGTCGCAATATTCCCTGCGACTAACTGCAAGCCCGCAACCGCGCGTTCGCGAGGCGGATGTGCTGGCACCCGCGCAGCTAGGTAGTTGTGCTGCCAGTTGTTATCATTCGCGGCTGCGCCGGCATAGCTCAGTTGGTAGAGCAACCGCCTTGTAAGCGGTAGGTCCCCAGTTCGAATCCGGGTGTCGGCACCACATTACGGCGTCTCGTTGCGCGTTGGCGCTTAGCGTTGTAGCGCGGGCGTAGCGCCCTCGACGAGGAAGTACCCATGCAGTCCCAGCCCACCATCGCCCTGATCGGCGCACCCACCGATATCGGTGCCGGCCATCGCGGTGCCTCAATGGGTCCGGAGGCGCTGCGGGTTGCCGGCATCGCTGAAGCACTGCGTGATCGCGGTTTGACGGTGATCGACCGCGGCAACGTCAGCGGACCCTTGAATCCCTGGCTGCCGCCGGTGGATGGCTATCGGCACCTCAACGAAGTCGTCGCTTGGAATCGCGCGGTGATGGAGGCGATGCGCGCCGAGCTCGACGCCGGCACGCTGCCGATCCTGCTTGGTGGCGATCACTGTTTGGGCGTTGGCTCGATCACCGCCGTCGCCGCTTTTTGCCGTGCACGCGGGCGCAAGTTGCGTATTCTTTGGCTGGATGCGCACGCCGACTTCAACACCTCGGCGTTGACGCCCTCGGGCAATATCCACGGCATGCCGGTCGCTTGTTTGTGCGGCATCGGCCCCGACGCATTGGTCCGTTTGGGCGGCGATGCGCCGGCGATTGCGGCGGACTCGATTCGGCAAATTGGTATTCGTTCGGTCGATCCGGGCGAACGCCGCTTGGTGCACGAGGCCGGCCTCGATATCTATGACATGCGCTACATCGACGAGATCGGCATGCGGCGGGTGATGGAAGAAGCCCTCGAAGGCTTGGACGACGACACCCATTTGCACGTCAGCTTCGATGTCGATTTTCTCGACCCTACCATCGCACCCGGCGTCGGCACCACGGTGCGTGGCGGGCCCAATTACCGTGAATCGCAGCTGGTGATGGAAATGATCGCCGACACCGGTCGCTTGGCCTCGCTGGATATTTTTGAACTCAATCCGGCGTTTGACAAGAGGAACCAGACCGCGCGGCTGGCGGTGGACCTAGTGGAAAGCCTGTTCGGCAAATCGACTTTGATGCGCAGTTGAAAAACAACTGGCTGGACCTTGCGGACCAGCCAGCGCGCTTCGATTTACTTTGGAAATCAGCGCCAACGCGGCGGATCAGGCACGAAGCTGGACGGGAATGCCTGTGGTGACTGCCGCGCCGGGTGGCGATGGTGCTGGATGATGCCGCGTGCGACCAGTGCTTCGGTGTCGTCGTAGTAGAGCGAAGTCACCTGTGACGGCTGGTTTGAAGCGCGCACGAACTCAGTGCGTGAGATCGGATCGTAGCGGCGTGTGCCGTGACCCGTGCCAAGTTCCTGGCGAGCCCGCGGCGCTGCCGACTTCACGGCCGATTCGCTTTCGCGGGCTTGCGCGCCGGCGCTCGGTGCTGGCGGCCGGGCATTGCGCTTGTAGTCGCCTTCGTCAAAATAGTCGGGAGCGTCGTAGCGCGGTACGATCTGACGCTCGCGAAACACTGCCACGCCGATCACACCGACGTTGTCAGGGCGGTCTGTGCGTGCCGCGTAGCTATCGCCCAGATCGGTGAACACAAACTCGGCGATGCTTGACAGGTCTTTGCGCCAGCCGCGCACTTCGGTGCGTTGCCACGGCGCTAACACATAGCCAGATTGCGCGGGATTGGCGGTTTCACCGGTCACTGCATTGACGCCATCGACTGACAGCACCGCCAGCACGCGCTCGGCGCTGCGATTCTCCAACACCACCGCGTAGCGATGGCCAGCCGACCCCGGCACGTGTGCGCGGCCGCCGCTCCAGTACACCGGCAACACCGCGCCGCTGTCGAGGTCACGCAGTGACATATCCACCTGTGGCGCCTGTCGCGCGTGGGCGACGCTGGTCAAGAGCATGGCGGCCAGAACTGCGAATGCGCGAATCATCAGAATCTCCTTGCGAGCGAAAGGCTCGCTGACAATAAACGCGCGTCTCTGCGATTCGGGGTTACGACAAACCGCTGGCGTAAACTGCCGGCCCCGTTTCGTTCATCTGCCGCTTACCTTATGACTGCTGTTCGCGTACTCACCGGCATCACCACCTCAGGCACGCCGCACCTTGGCAACTACGTTGGTGCGATTCGTCCAGCGGTGGCGGCGAGCCGACAGCCCGGTGTCGAGTCGTTCTACTTCCTGGCCGACTATCACGCGCTGATCAAGGTGGGCGAGCCCGCGCGGGTGCAGCGTTCGACACTGGAAATCGCTGCCGCTTGGCTGGCCTGCGGGCTGGATCCGGATGCGGTCTGGTTTTATCGGCAAAGCGACATCCCCGAAATTCCCGAGCTAACGTGGCTACTCACCTGCGTCGCCAGCAAAGGCCTGCTCAATCGTGCGCACGCTTACAAGGCGGCGGTGGATCGTAATGTTGAACAAGGTGAGGATGCCGACGCCGGTATTACCGCTGGCTTGTTCATGTATCCGGTGCTGATGGCAGCCGATATCCTGTTGTTCAACGCGCACAAGGTGCCGGTCGGTCGCGATCAGATCCAACATATTGAGATGGCACGCGATATCGGCGCGCGCTTCAATCATCTGTACGGCGAGCATTTTGTGCTGCCGGTGGCCGCCATTGAAGCGCACGTCGCGACCCTGCCTGGGACGGATGGTCGCAAGATGAGCAAGAGTTACGACAACACCATTGCCATGTTCGGCAGCGCGGCGTCGCTGCGAAAAGCGGTGCTCGGCATCGTCACCGACAGCCGCTTGCCGGGTGAAGCCAAAGACGCCGATACCTCCAACGTGTTTCAGTTGTATCGAGCATTTGCCAGCGCCGAAGAAACCGAGGCGATGCGCGAGTCCTTTGCCGCTGGAATCGCTTGGGGCGAAGCCAAGCAGCGTCTATGCGAGCGCTTGGACGCCGAACTCGCGCCAATGCGGGATCGCTACCAGACGCTGATCGACGATCCTGCGGGGATTGAAGCCATCCTTTTGCGCGGTGCCGAGAAAGCCCGTGCTTTGGCCCAGCCCTTGCTGGCGAACTTGAGACATGCCGTGGGTTTGCGGCCGCTGCTGCCGACCCCAGCTTCGGCAAATGGCGGCGATTCAGGGACGGCGACCAGCAACAACGCCAAGCCACCCAGCTTCAAGCAATATCGCGACGGCGACGGCTTGTTCTATTTCAAGCTGATGGCCGCCGATGGCCGTTTGCTGCTGCAAAGCCTCAGTCATGCATCACCGAAGGACGCCGGCGTGTTGATTGCCACACTCAAGCGCAATGGCAGCGCGGTGTTGGCGCATGCAGCCGGCGAGGGCGTGCGTTTGGCGGAGACGGTGATTGGGCATCTGCCGGAGGATGTGGCGTTCGACGAGTTGGCGGGAGCAATGAAGTTGCTGCTCGCAGCCGAATAGGCACCGTGCGCGTCGTCGTTAAAACGACTCCCCAGCCGGCAAAAACCGCCATTGCCCGACCGGCATTTTCGAAAGCGGCACCTTGCCGATGCGGATGCGCCGAATCGCGACCGTGGTGAGACCGACCTCGGCACACATTTCCTGCAACTGTCCCGGCTGCACCGCCTTGATTGCAAAGCGCAGGCGGATTTCGTTTTGCCAGCTGACCTTGCACGGCGGCAAGGTGCGATCCCGCAGGCGCATGCCCACGCTCAGGCGTTGCAGGCCGTACGCGGTGATTTGGCCGCTGACTTCGACCACATATTCCTGTTCGATGCTGTTGCGGTTTTCCTGCAATCGGCGCTTGGTCGGACCTTCTTGGGACAACACGACCAAGCCGCTGGCTTGGGGATCCAGATCCATCGATACGCTGAGGTGGTTCAGATGGCGGTGCAGCAAGCGCACACCCGAGGCATCTTCGGACCAGTGGGTGGCGATCGAAATAGCGTTCCCGCTGTCCACATCAGCATGTCCGCGATGCAGCAACACCGTAGTCGGCTCAGAGTTGCTAAGCACCGCAGTCGGATCGACTACCACCTGCTCGGTAGTGACCTTGAACTGCGGAAGTTCCACCACTTCGGCGTCCACCGTGACCCAGCCACCTTCGATATAGCGGTCCGCATCGGCGCGCGAACAGCCGGTCAGTTCGATCACGCGCTTGGCTAGGCGGACAGGTTCAGTCATGGAAAAACTCGCTCAATCTGGTTGCGCAGTTTAGCGGTGACGCAGCTTATCGGACCCGGCAACCGCGAGGCCGTTTGCGCGTCATGCCTGCATAAAGCCAAGGTTGGGCGTGGCGTACTGATACAAGCGCGGGAAAATATCAGCAAGCCCACTGTTGTCGACGCCAAACCACGCCGCCAACGTCGCCGCGTACTGATCCACCGAAGTGGTTGGAATGACCTGACCGTAACCGGCGTCATTCGGATTATTGAGTTGCGCCAGCGAGTTCATCTGACCGAAAAAACGGCCGCCGCGAACGGCACCGCCAACGACAAAATGATGGCCGCCCCAGCCGTGGTCGGTGCCATCCGAATTGGTTGAGATGGTGCGGCCAAAGTCCGAGGCGGTGAAGGCGGTGACTTTGTCAGCCAAGCTCAGCTCTTGGGTAGCGCTGTAGAACGCGCTCAACGACTGCGAGAGGTCGCCCAGGATGGTGCCGTGGGTGGCGATCTGGTCGTTGTGGGTATCGAATCCGCCCAATCCCACATAGAACACCTGCCGGCGCATACCCAGTGCCTCGCGCACCTGAATCAGGCGCGCCACCATGCGCATTTGTTGGCCCAGCGTAGAGTTGGGGAACACGGTTGTCAGCGGTTGCGTCACCCCGTCGAGCGCTGAGTTGATCATCTGGTAACTGGAGATCGAGCGTCGCGTGGCGCTGGCGTAGGCGCGCTCGAACATGTGCGCTTGCGTGCCGCTGGCCATCAAGGCGTTGAAGGCGTCGACACCAAGTTCATTCTGGTATATCCGCAAGTAATCGATCGGCGGAGCACCCGCCGGACTCATCACGTACTGGTCGATCACAGAGCCGCGCTGGAACAGGTTCTGGCCTGCAATCGACACCGTCATCGGCAGTTGCTGATTCGGATTGTCGTTGTAAAGCAAATCAGCGATGCGACCGCCCCAGCCATCGGCATTGACATCGTCGGGCCGCGAGGTCTGCCAGAGGTTGGCTTGATCGTCGTGCGAGAACAGTTGCGGCGGTGTCGGGCGGGTTCCCGCCTGATACTCGGCTTGAGTAATCGGCCCCATCAGGGTGCCGACATTGCCGATGACGGCGGCGCGTTGATTGTTGAAGAGTGCGCGCAGGTCGGGCATCGCAGGATGCAGGCCGTAGCTGGCACCATCGGAAGCCAATCCGCCGGGCAAACCCGGTTGTGCTGGCAGCGCCGTGAGCGACAGGTTGGCAGCGGCGGACTGCGCAATCGCGAGCGCAGGCCGTGACGCGTTGTAGACGCCGTAATGCGGCGCGCTGTAAGGCACCAGCGTGTTGAAGCTGTCGTTGCCACCAAACAGGAACACGCACACCAAGGCCCGATAGTCAGTCGGAATGCCCTTGCTCAAGCGGCTGGCAGCAGCCACCAGCTGCAGATTGCCAAGCGCCGAGTACACGCCAACGCCGCCCAAGGCGCTGGCGATGGAACGGCGCAGAAATCCTCGACGATTGACGTTCATCGGCTGCCCTTTATTGAATCGAGTATTCGGGCGAGGTAATGACCAGAAACAGCGCGTGCTGCACGCGCAGCAGGCCGCCATCGGTCATCGGCAAGGCTTGCAATCGGGTCACCAGCACATCACGCATGAAGGTCGACATGCCACCGCCCAGCAGGCGCAGATTCAGGTGCTCGACCAATTGCAGCGGATTGGCGGCCAGCGTCCGCAATGGCGCGTAGTCCATCAATACCTGATCGGCGTCTTGCGCATAGCTGTAGGTGCTGCCGACATAGAAATAGAAGATTCGCCAGTACAGGTCATTGGGGGCCGACACCAGCAACGAATCGGTGGCGATCTGAAACTCTGGCGACACCAGGCCGGCATCGCGAATCTCGCCGGGCTGAGCAAAGTTGGGCTTGAAGAAGTTGAATACCGACGGCGCGCTGAGCGGCGCTTGGCCGTATTCGACATGCGGGTGAGTGATCAACCAGACGCGACCATTGGCCGAGCGGGCGTTGCTCAATCGCCATAGCTGGACCAGCCGAAGCAGCGGTTCACGCAACTTGCCAAAGGTCTGCGGCGCGGCTTGCTGGCCGAAGCGCGCCTCCATATCGAGCAACACCGCACGTACTACCGCGCGCATGTCGCCACGCACGCCCTGACCATTGTTGTTGAACTGGGCGGCGACCCGCTGCACGTAGGCTGCAGTGGGGTTGCTGGTGACCAGGCGTTGAATCAGATGCCGGGCCACAAACGGTCCGACATTGGGATGATTGAAGATGTTGTTGATCGCCGCCGTCAGTTCGGCCTGCGCGTTACCGCCGGCCGTCAGCAGCCCCCCAGGCAAGGCGACGCCGGGATAGTTGAGCAGTTGCTTGTGGGTGGTGTTGTCGTGGAAGCCTTCAATCGGCTGCATTGGTTGCTGCCACGGCGGATTGTAGGGATTACCGGGCTCGCAGTCGTCGTAGTCTGCAAACGTGCAGCCGGCAAAATTCCAGCCGGTAAATACATGCGCGAAGCCGCGCACCGTTGCTTGGCCATAGGTTGGCACGGGTTGCCCATTGACCAGCACCGGCGTGCCATCCGAGTTCAACTGGTGCAGGCCGATGGAGAACAGCTGCAGCACCTCGCGCGCGAAATTCTCGTCCGGACGGATGTTGAGTGCCGGGTCGGGCTTGCGATTACCCAGCATGTTCAGGAAGCTGCCCATCGCCGGGTGCTTGGTCACCGCCTCCAACAGCTGCCGATAGTTGCCGAAGCTGTGCTGGGCGAGCAGGTCGTAATAGCTGGCGAGCCCCCACTGTTGAAACAACAGAGCGGCGTTACGGTCCGAAACCACCAGCATTTCCGACAGCGCAAATGCCACGCGTTGCCGCAGCTGATCGTTGTGGGTGAGCAACGGGTTGGAGGGGTCGTACAGCTGCGCGGCGTTGATCAGCCAAGTCTCAAGACGCGCCTGCTGGTAAACGCCGTTCTGTCCGGGCGGGCGGGTGGAAACCCAATCGAGATAAGGCGCTTCAAGCGAAATCGGCGCGGCGAATTGTTCATCGATCCACGCTTGGTAACCCAATTGGTGCAGGCGCGTGATGTCCTGTGTGCGTGGACCAAAAGTGGCTTGATCAAGAAAGCGTGCGGCCTCGCTGTCATTGGCCGGACCGACAAGGTCGTTTTCGAATCCGCCATGGAATATCTGCCCAACGGGTGCTTGCGCGGCGCTGTTGCTGATCAAGGCGAGAACCAGCAACAGCAAGAACAAACAGCGAGTGCGCAGGCGAGCAGCCATGACCATCAACTCGACGAGGAGCAGGATGAAGCGACCAGCGTAGCGCAGTAGCCGCCAGCTCGCTTAATGGAATCGATGCGACCGTAAGCTCCAAAAAGCAAAACGGCCGGTGCTGTTGGCACCGGCCGCTGTCCTGCAGACGCTAAACTAAAACTAGTAGTAAAAGTCGTAGAGTATGTCGACGATCTCACCGCTAACCCGGTCTACCAACAACAGATCACCGTCGACACGCAACCAGCGACATCCGTACGGTGGCGGTGCCAAGCCGTAGTTGTCGTAGTCGACGAAGTAAGACGCCGCCAAGAACACCAGCGGCAAGCGATAGCCAATGCTCCAACTGGTCCGCGCATAGCCGCGCGGGTAGTAGTAGCGTGCTTGCGCGCGGTAACGATGGCCCGACCAGCCATGATTCCAACTGCCGCGCCATTCTGGCGTGCGCCAGTGAAAGCCGTGGTTGTTGTGGCCGTAGTCGTTGTTCCGATAGCCGTCATAGCGATAGCCATCGTGGCGATCATTGTGGTGGTTATCGTGGCGGTCGTAGCGCTGGTCGGTGCGCGGCAAACCACGGCGGTAGTCTTGGCTGCCGTAGGCATTGTTGTAGCGCGCATCGCGTGCCGGATTGGATTGACCACGGCCACCGTCATAACGGACGTTATTGTCGCGCCCACGGTCGTAGCGGTTGTCTTGGCGGTTGTCCTGGCGCGCGTTGGATTGCACCCCAAAGCCGCTGACTCCCGGATCCTGACGGCCGCCATACCCACCGTTGCCGCTGCGCTGATCGCGGCCAGCAGCTGCAGGTGCCTGACCGTACGAGGACGGCGCGATCACTTCCCCGCGCTTGTCACCTTGCTCAGTCTGGCCTGAGGATGCCGCTCGACCCTGTCCGGCCTCACGTGCGGCGCCGCGCTCGACGCGTGCTTCGTTGTTACCGCGTTCGCGGGCATAGCCGCGGTCTTGCGCCGCTACGTTATTGAGTGCGATTGCGCTCAACAGAAGAATCAATGGCGTCGACAGATACCTGTTCATCTTCAAACCTCGTTGGCTTGCCGGCAGAGTGCCAGCGGTGGGTCGGACAACGCGGCTGAGCGTACCCATTTGCGTTGGCCTGCGCAGAATGCGTGGACCCGACTGAACAGACGGCAGGTATTTCTGCGCCCGCCCGCGAGGCATTCAGCTGGCGTGTACTCATCAGCTGACGGCGCGGTTGGCACCAATGTTTGGCAAGCTGTGCGGCCGCAGGCCGCAGGCCACAGGCTTTCAGATCTCGTGCCTGCTGATAGGCGCGCGACTCTACGGACAGAACTGACGCTTCGACCTTAGCAGCCCGGTAGGCTGCTAGCGGCCGAAGCGCCCATTGACGTTGCTACTTTTTCTTTTCCTGCTTGGCCGCACGCTTTTCTTTCAGCGTCTTGGTCGGCGCCTTTTTCTCGGTTTTCTTCTGGTCCATGCCCTTGCTCATGGTCGCCTCGTGTTTGAGTTGAGTGGAGTGGAGTGTTTGCGTTGCCGGTCACAATCGGCGGACGCCTCCTAAGTGTAGCGATACGATCAACGCTTGGCGCGTTGCATGCAGATTGCCACGATGAACAGGCAGGCGATTGACGCGATGTCAAAGATCGCGACCCGCTGCAAGGCGTCATTGAGCGGCCAGTGAACGCCACCCAACATCAGAAAGCCGACGTCACTGACCAGCACGACGCTGACCATCGGCATGCGCCAACTCGGGTAACCCATAGCAGCGAGCAAACCGCCGCCAAGCAGCGCAAACAGCAACGCGCGATGCTGCAGCAACAGCTCAGTACTTGCATCGATCTCGGCCAAGCCATACAAGCGCATCAGTGCCGCAGCGCCCGTGATTCCTGCCAGTGGCAAGACATGGATCGCCGCTGCGGCCAACAGGCAGATTTTGCCGATTGGAGGCAAGCCATTCGGGTTCGCATTCGATGTGCGCATTGGACGCTCAACAAGTTCGAGGGGAAACAGCCGGGCAAGCTCGGCGATGGCTTTGGCAATAGCAGCAGATTTGATCTGCTGCCTCACGTCAGTCAGTGTGTAGCAAGGCCGCATTTGACCGCGCCCGCCAATGTCCTACGAATCAGCCTACATCCGCGGGGGCTCGCCCCACAGATCATCAATCTGGCGCAATGGCGGCGCTATGTGTTGGAGCGTTTGCGGCGCTTACTGGCTGCAAGCGGCGACCCGGTGCGGGCCGACCTGTTGCTCGAACTGGCGAGCTATCCACTGCCGGCCGCCGCCGCCACCATCCCGGTTGAAGACATACCGATGGCCGATGCGGCGATGTTGCTGAGGTTGCGCAGTCCAGTGGGTGAACTTGCCATGTTCAGCACCATCACCGTGTTTGGCACACCGACGGAGATCACCTTGTCCGAGTCGGCGCTGGAGGCTTTTTATCCAGCCGACGCGGTCACCGGCGAACGCCTGCGCATGCTTTTGAGTTGAGCGGGTCGTTGCAGCGCGTGCGCCGTCTACACTGGCGGCCCGTTGCCGATGGAAAGCCGCATGGCGCTCAAGTCCACCGTGGTCAAGGCCGAGCTGCAAGTCAGCGATCTTGATCGACACTACTACGCCACGCACGTGCTCACGATGGCTCAGCATCCTTCTGAAACCGACGAGCGGCTGATGGTGCGCTTGCTGGCATTTGCGATGTTTGCCGACGAGCGTCTGGAGTTTGGTCGTGGGCTTTCCAGCGATGACGAGCCAGACCTGTGGCGGCGTTCGCTATCGGGTGAAATCGAACAATGGATCGAGCTCGGCCAGCCGGATGAGTCGCGCCTGCGGAAAGCCTGCGGCCGCGCCCGTGACGTGATCCTGATCGGCTACGGCGGTCGCGCGTTTTCGATCTGGCTGGAAAAGCAGGCAGTGGCGTTGGCGCGCTGCTCAAACTTGCGGATTTTTGAACTGCCAGCCGATGCCGCCCAGCAGTTGACCACCTTGCTTGGTCGAACCATGCGCTTGCAATGTCTGGTGGAGGACGGCGAGTTGCAGCTGATGAATGAGGGCGGGTCGGTTACCGTGTTGCCGGTGTTGCGGCAGGCGACGAGCAAGTGATGGGTGGGCTTTAGGCTTGCCTCTGAATTTCGTCATTCCGGTGTGGGCGGGAATCCCGCTTTGCTCGTCATTCTGGCGGAGGCCGGAATCTAGCTTTGCTCGTCATTCCGGCGGAGACCGGAATCCAGCTTTTCAGGCTTCACTCGCGTTGGCTGGCTTCGAGGCCGGGTTTCGTCCATTCCGGTGCTTCGTCCCGGCCTTCGCTTCGCTCGGTCAGCGTTGGCCGAGTCACTTTTTTTGAGTCGCCACGAGGCGCGTAGGAGCGCGCCGGAACGCCGCAGGCGGCCCGAAGGGCGGAGGGCAGGAAGCCCGACATAGAGAAAAGTAACCAAAAGAAAGGCGGCCCCGATGTGGCGCCCGCGATGACACTGCGGGTTCGCGGCGTTCGGGTGGGGTTTTCGACAGTACATCCATGTACTGACGAAAACGCACGTCCATCCATGCGCGCACCCCTGACGGGCATGATCTCCCAACCGCCGCCACCACAAAGGGGTCCCGAGGTCAGGAGCAACGGCAAGGGCCAGAAAGCCTAGGCGACTGTTGCTGTTGCTGTTGCTGTTGCTTTTGTTGCTGTTGTTGTTGCTTTTTTTGTTGTTGCTTTTGTTGCTGTTGCTGTTGCTGTTGCTGTTGCGCCGGCTCTTGACCTTGGGCCCCGTCATCGCGCCGATCAGCGGAGCCGGGCTCGGGGAAAGGCGCGAATGTTCGAGCACATGGATGTGCGAGCTCGGCCGCTTCGCGGCTACGCCTTCGCTAAGCTCGGTCGCGCCGGCCCGAGACCGGCGAGCAGCGCAGGGAACTGAGCGAAGCGAAGCGCGATGCTCGGGTCGCCTTTCTTTTGGTTACTTTTCTTTGGCGAAGCAAAGAAAAGTGACTCGGCCGCCGCCTAGGCGGACGAAACCTCGCCTTGAAGCAAAGACAAGCGAGACAAGCGAGACAAGCGAGACAAGCGAGACAAGCGAGACAAGCGAGACAAGCGAGAGAAGCGAGAGAAGCGAGAGAAGCCTGAAAAGCTGGATTCCGACCGCCGCAGGAATATCGAGCCGGGAACAATAAGCGACCACCCATGACCCCTGACCCCGACCTAATCATCATCGGCGCCGGCGCAGCCGGCCTCATGTGCGCGCTCACCGCCGGTCAGCGCGGCAAGCGCGTGCGTGTGATCGAGCATGCCAATCGTTGCGGCAAGAAAATCCTCATGTCCGGTGGCGGGCGCTGCAACTTCACCAATACCGGCACCACGCCAGCCCAGTTCATCTCCGCAAATCCACACTTCTGCAAGTCAGCCTTGGCGCGCTTTCGACCGCTGGATTTTATTGCCATGGTCGAGCGCCATGGCATTGCCTATCACGAGAAAGAGTTGGGCCAACTGTTCTGCGACGAGTCCTCCAAGCAGATCGTCAAGATGCTGCTCGACGAGTGCAATGACGCTGGTGTGCGCATTGATGTCAGCTGCGCGGTTGCGGGCGTACAAAGCATTGAAGGCGGCTTCAAGGTAAGTAGCAAGCAAGGTGAAGCACGCGCGCCGGCGTTGGTGGTCGCCTGCGGGGGACTGTCGATTCCCAGCATGGGCGCGAGTGGGTTTGGCTATGAGTTGGCGCGCCAATTCGGCCACCGAGTGTTACCGACGCGCGCCGGTTTGGTGCCGCTGACCTTGACTGGCACGCATTCCGAGCGTTTGCAGGATCTGAGCGGCGTCGCCTTGCCGGTGGTCACGCACTGCAAGGGCATGCAATTCAGCAACGACATGCTGATCACCCATCGTGGCGTGAGCGGGCCGGCGATTCTGCAGATATCGTCGTATTGGCAGCCAGCTGATGCGCTGCTGCTTGATTTGCTGCCGGGAACCGATGCCTTGTCGCTGCTGACCGGTTTACGCAAGGCCCGCCCAGCTGCGGAACTGCGAACGGTGTTGTCCGAACTGTTGCCGAAGCGCTTCGCGCAGCGCTTGTGCGAGCACTGGCTGGTCAGCAAGCCGTTGCGCCAATACAACGCACCTGAGCTTGCGGCGGTTGCAGCCCTGCTGCAGCGCTGGCCGCTGGTTGCCAGTGGCAGCGAAGGCTATCGCACGGCGGAGGTCACCTTGGGGGGCGTCGATACGGACGGTCTGTCATCGACCAGCATGCAATCGAAGTCCGTGCCCGGCCTGTACTTCATTGGCGAGGTAGTGGACGTGACCGGCTGGTTGGGCGGCTACAACTTCCAGTGGGCATGGGCTTCGGGCTATGCCGCCGGAACCAGCGTCTGAATAGCTTCAAGCGACTCGTTGTAAGGCGTCAGCGCTGGCACCGGCAAGTTGCCCAGCAACAGTCGACCCGCCCAACGTTGGCGTTCGTCCATGCAGTAGGCACCGCCCATCGCAAACTTGCGGCAGGTCTGCGGCCGTTGCTCGTAAATCGAACAGCGCATGCTGTCGCGATCCAGCGCGGCACACCAACCGTCGGCGAGTTTCAACAGCTGGTCCGGGCCTTGGGCTTGCGTGGCGATGAACTGCGCCGGCACGCGATCATCGGCCATCAACACCACCGTTAGCCGGCAACACACCGCCGCGCAGCGTCCGCATAAATCGGTTTTCTCAGCATCCCGAATGACCTCCGAGACTCGCGGTCGCCGGCTCACAGGCGGGTGACGCGAACCGAACGCCCTTTGACTTTGCCCGCACGCAACTTGGCCAGTGCTTGGTTCGACTCTGCGCGGCGGATAGCCACATAGCTGCGGGTGGCGTAGACATCGATCTTGCCGACGCACGCAGCCGGCAATCCGGCGTCACCGGTGAGTGCACCCAGGATGTCGCCTGGACGCATTTTTTCGCTGCGACCGGCATCGATACGCAAGGTCACCATTGCCGGCAGCGTCGGCGACTTGCCGGCAGCCTGCGCGGCGATCTTGCTCCACTGCAAGCGCATGCTGTGCAGAGCTTCCAAGGCGATCGCGCGCGGCACTTCGCGCGGGGTGCACAAACTCAAGGCGAGCCCGTCGCGACCCGCGCGCGCGGTGCGACCAATCCGGTGCAGATACACATCGGGATCGGTGGGCAACTCGTAGTTGACCACGGCGGCGAGGTCATCGATATCCAGCCCGCGCGCGGCGACGTCGCTTGCCACCAGCACCGTGCAACTGCGATTGGCGAAACGCAGCAAAGTCTCATCACGGTCGCGCTGCTCCATCTCGCCGTGCAGAGGCAACGCAGCAAAGCCGGCCGATGACAGCCCGGCGGCGACGTCGTCGACATCGCGGCGAGTGTTGCAGAACACTACGCTGGACTCGGGTGAATATTGCAAGAGCAAGCGCGCCAACGCGTTGGGTTTGGCGCTCAGGTCGACTTCAAAAAACTGCTGGGTGAGGGTGCCGCCGGCTACATCATCGGCCACCGTGACCTCGGCCGGATCGCGCAGCAAACTGCGAGCAATGCGTCGAATCGGATCGGGAAACGTCGCCGAGAACAGCAGCGATTGGCGCTCGGGGGGAGTTTTGCCGGCGATCTCGCGAATGGCTTCCTCAAAGCCCATGTCGAGCATGCGGTCCGCTTCGTCCAGCACCAGCGTACGCACGCCTCCCAAATGCAGATTCTTTTTGCGCATCAGCTCCTGCACGCGGCCGGGCGTACCGACGACGATGTGCGGATCATGTTGCTCGAGAGAGGCCAACTGCGGCCGCAAGGACACGCCACCCGACAGCAACAGAAGCTTGATATTGGGGATGCAGGCGGCGAGCCGGCGAATTTCCTTGCCGACCTGATCGGCCAGTTCGCGCGTCGGGCACAGCACCAAGGCTTGCGCTCGAATCAGCGCGGGATCAATGCGTTGCAGCAGCCCCAGAGCGAAGGCGACGGTCTTGCCG
>JBBQQV010000009.1:0-21196 GCA_038215505.1 Lysobacterales bacterium | reverse complement strand
GTTGCGTACTTCGTTTGTTAGCACGGATCAATTCGAATAGTGGAGTAGTAGCATATTGATACAAAAGAGATTGGGTCATTTAATTGGGGTTATCTGTCGCATTCTACTCCGTTAATCTTATTGTCATTTGTACATAAAAATGGTAAAGTCTTCAGGGAGATAGCCTTGTTTTAGAACAACGTTGGACGACAGTGATTCACAAAAGGCTTTTGTGGCAGCTATTCCATGGGCTTTTAAAAAACCGGAAGTTGGGAACTTATCTATGTCGAGCATGTTAAAGCCAATGCCTTTCTTGGCGGCGGTGTACATTCTTTCAATTAATCGCTTGTAGTAGTTTTCGTCGCTGCTGCGGTAGCAAAATATGCCGCTCGCAAAAACATAGTCGGCAAGCGGGAGTTCTCCTTCCGAGAGATCTTGTCGTATAAATAGGGCGTTAGGGTCTTCTGCATATGTCTGTTGAGCTAACTTGACAAACTCGGGCATAAAATCGATCCCGGTATAGGTAATATTATAGTAGCGTTCGTCGAGGTATTTTTTGAGATGGCCGTAGCCACAACCCAAATCCAGCACCGAGGCACCATTTAAGTTGGCAATATTGGAGAGAACATCAAAACGGGTAAGTTGGTTTCCCTTTTCTACCCAACCAAGTGCGCCATAGGTACCATCGCCCGATTCTCTAAGGCACAGCTGGTGAAAGTATAGTACGGAGCATTTTTCCTGGAGATTCATAATCCGTCAATAAAGGGTTTGAATGCTTCTTGGTACTTTACCGGATTGAATTCCATGACCTCATATGTGGCAATACCGTGAATATGAAAAGGGTCGTTACTAAAGATATTCAGCAGTTCCCGCTGGCGATCGCCAGCGCCATCGCCAGCGGCAGCGCGACGACCGCGACGGTGAGTCCGGCCAGCGCATCCGCTCGCAGCGATTCCAGCGAGTAGCCACGGCGCAGCGTGGTGTAAAGCTTGGGGACGTACAGATGCCAGTATTGGCGCGATGTCATCCTCGCCATTCTAGGCGTTGACTGTTGGAAAGCTGTCAGTGCTTGCCGAGCTTGGGCAGTCGGATGCTCAGGCGAGGCTTTGGACGGGTTGATATAGGCCCAGCCTTGGACCGCCGCATGGTCGCTTGCGGAGATCGGTTCGGCGGGCCAGGCCAAGACCTGACAGGCTGCTAGAACAGCGCCGCGGCTGGACGTCCTGCACCATTTGGCAAGCGCAACGCTGCTAGTGAAATATCGGCTAGTTCGATGCGATTACGGCCGGCTCCTTTGGCCACATACAGCGCGCGGTCAGCGCCTCGCAGCAGGTCGCTGAAGTTTTCGTCCTCGGCGTTCAGTATCGCGACGCCTTGCGAAATCGTTACCCGCTGTTCGCCCGAGTCGAGTTTCAGCGGCGTGTCGCAAAGCGCCCGGCGCATGCGTTCGGCGGCCTGCATCGCCTTTTCGTCGTCGCTGTCTTCGAGCAACACCAGAAACTCCTCGCCGCCGAGCCGACCCAGCGTGTCGTCGCTGCGCAAGCTTTCGCGCAAGCGGTCAACCGCAAGCCGCAGCGCTTGATCACCAATGGCATGGCCGAACGCATCGTTGAGGCGTTTGAAGTGATCAATATCAATAACGACGACGGCATTCGGCGATCCACGTCGGCGTGCTCGTGCAAAGGCGCGCGCGCCTGCGTCTTCAATAGCGCCGCGATTAAGAATGCCGGTCAGAAAGTCGATGGTGGCGCTGCGCTCAAGCTCACTACGCATGCGTTCGGTACACAGCAGCAAAAAACCGTAGCTCGCCATCAGCGGCAGTAACGCGCCGGTGGCAAACGTTGCGGCTTGCAACGGGTTGGCATCCAGTGCTCCTGCGGCCGAGTCTGGCTCGATCAATGTATGCAGTGTGCGGATGCAGAGAACGATAAATGCGAGGACGAACACCATTCCGGTCACGCCTTGCGCGGCGGGCCGCCGGCGCCGAGGGTCGCTCAGCAGCACATAAGCCGACAAGCCCGCCATCCAGGCCAGCATCGTCGACGAGATCACTGTGCGCAGATCAATGCGATCAAGGCCATAGGTAAAAATCAACGAACCTAAGGCCACAATCAGCACGGCTAGCGTGGTCTGCACGCGTGGATCGGGACGCTCCATTAGTCGGTAAAGCGAACGTACGAAGTCGGCGAAAGCGATGATGATGAAAACGTTGGCCAGATTGATTGACAGCAGGTCGTGGATTTGACCGCGCAGCGCAAGCATTGCGAAGCCAAGCGGCAGCAGCACGTTGCCGCGCAGCCAGAGCAGCACGGCAGGCCGCAGCAGCGGCGAAATGTCGCGGCTGACGGCGGCCAGCAGCAGGCCTAACAGCAGCGATGCCATCCCGCCAATGATCAGTGCAGTTTTTGGGTCGATTTGGATGCGAGGTCTCCCGCCTGCGCAGCGACTGCGTAGCTTGAACTTCGTTGCTGGGCGAGCACAAGCACGGCCTGGACGCGGTCTTTATCGGGATTAGCTCGGCGTTAATCTGGCGTACTGACGAAAGGCAATCACGTTGCCGCGATTGGCGTCGTCAGTGCAGCGAGGCGGGTTGCCGTCGGGCGGGTTTTGGCCCGGCACTTGGGGCCTCGCGGTGAGTGGTTCGGCGGGTTAAGAGCGGCGCTATTAGCCCATACCAACCCTGCGCTAACGCTCGATGAGCAACCCTGCGGGTCTGGTCGCCGTCACCTGTGAAGTCATAGACCCTTCGATGCAGATGGCTTGCCGCAGATTGCCGATGCCTAAATTCGTGTTAATGTGCCAGCGCGCTATTACATGAGACGAATTTAACGCCTTCCAGTCGGCGTCTTCAGTCCGCATTGTGTGCACTCACTCACTCGCTCACCCATGAAACGACGTCCAACCGATCCCATTCCCGCAGCAACCGACACTGTCGCCCCGTTGTGCAGCGCATTGGCTGCGCTGGGGTCGAGCAGTGAAGTGCGCGCGTTTCTGGCCGATCTTTGCACGCCTGCGGAAGTCGAAGCGATGGCGGATCGTTGGCGGGTCGTGCCCCTGCTGCTTGAGGGACTGCCGTATCGCGAGATTCACGATGTGACCGGGGTCAGCGTGACTACGGTGGGCCGAGTGGCGCGTTGTCTTGCACTTGGCACTGGCGGCTATCGCATGGCAGCTGATCGTCTGGGCGAGTCGCATCGACAATCACATCCGCAAGCATATCCGCCATCCGCTTGAGCTTTGACGGCGAAGACAACCACCACCACCACGCCCGAGACGCCCTCTGCCATAGCGTCTCTCATTGCACCACCTCTCTCTTCTTCGACCAAAACCACCATGCAACCCATTGCTCGCGACCGCTTGCGCATTGCTGCCCAAAAATCAGGTCGCCTTTCCGAACCCGGTCGCGACCTGTTGGCGCGGTCTGGTTTGAGTTTTCGCGAAAGCCGCGATCGTCTGTTCTGCTATGGCGAGACGCAGCCGGTCGACCTCTTGCTGGTTCGCGATGACGACATTCCCAGTCTCATTGCTGAGGGTGTCTGCGATCTCGGCATTGTCGGTCGTAATGTGTTGACCGAGCAGCGTCTTGAGCGCGAGCAACGGGGCGAACAAGCCGCATTTGTCGAGTTGCGATCCTTGGGCTTTGGGCGCTGCCGCCTGTCCATCGCGGTGCCGCAGGAGTTTGATTGGAAGGGCCCGGCATCGTTGTCTGGTCTGAAGATTGCCACTTCCTATCCAGCGTTACTGGCCGATTGGCTAGCGCGGCAGGGCGTTGTGGCTGAGCCGGTGATGCTGTCAGGCTCGGTGGAAATTGCGCCGCGCTTGGGCAAGGCTGAAGCGATCTGCGATCTGGTTTCCACCGGTGCGACGCTGGCCGCCAACCAGTTGCGTGAAGTGGTCACCGTGTTTGAGAGCGAGGCCGTGTTGGCTGGTCCCGCAATCGCTTTACGTGATGAGCGCGCCGATCTCGCTGCACTGTTTCTGCGCCGCTTGGATGGCGTGATGCAGCTCAAGGACAGCAAGTTGTTGATGCTGCAGGTGGATCGGTCCGCATTGGATGCGGTGATCCGGCTTATTCCTGCCGCCGATGCGCCATCAGTGATGGCCATGGATGGCCGCAGCGATGCGGTTTCCCTGCAGGCGGTATGTCAGGGGGTGATTACGTGGCAGCACTTGGAAGACATGAAGCGCGCGGGTGCGCGCGGCCTGTTGGTGCTGCCGGTCGAGCAGATGCTGGCATGACGATACTGAATTGAAGAGCCTGCCATGAAGATCCAGCAATGAAAATCCTGCAATGAAAATCCTCGAATGGAGCGCGCTTGACGCGCGCGCGCGCAAGACAGCGCTGGCACGACCCGCGTTGGCGCGGGGCGAAGATGTCACCGCCAGCGTGGCCCGCATCATCGAGCAAGTGCGCGCCGATGGCGACAGCACCTTGCGCGCCTTGTCCCGGCGCTTCGATGGCTGCGAGTTGGCGGCGCTGGAGCTGCCGCCAGGGTCCTTGACTCGCGCCTTGGAAGGCCTTGATCCCGAGCTGCGCGAAGCCCTGATCCAAGCGCGCGATCGCATCGCCGCGTTTCATCGCGCCGGTGCGCCTGCTGGCTATGCCTTAGACACCGCGGCCGGTGTCCGCTGCGAGCGCATCGTGCGGCCGATCAGTCGGGTTGGTCTTTACGTGCCCGCCGGCAGCGCGCCGTTGCCGTCAACCGCGCTGATGCTTGGCGTACCCGCGCAAATTGCAGGTTGTCCCGAAGTGATTCTGTGCACACCGCCACGCGCCGATGGCAGCGCCGATCCCACGGTGCTTGCGGCAGCGGCACTGTGTGGAATCACCCGCGTATTCACCGTGGGCGGTGCGCAAGCGATTGCAGCGATGGCTTACGGAAGTGAAAGCGTGCCGCGCTGCGACAAGCTGTTCGGACCCGGCAATGCCTTTGTGACCGAAGCCAAGCTGCAGGTCAGCACCGATCCCGCCGGTGCGGCAATCGACATGCCGGCCGGGCCTTCCGAAGTGCTGGTGATTGCCGATGCCAGCGCGCGCGCCGAGTTTGTCGCCGCAGACCTGTTGTCGCAGGCCGAACACGGTGCGGATTCGCAGGCAATCCTGTTGACGACCAGTGCTGAGCTTGCGCAGCAGGTCGCGCAAGAACTGACCGTGCAAGCGGCACAGCTGTCGCGAGGCGAGATTTTGGCCCAGGCCATGCAGCACATCCGCTTGATTGTGCTGGCCGATATCGAGCAAGCATTGGCAGTTTCCAATGCTTACGCGCCAGAGCATTTGATCTTGAGCGTGAATGAGGCGCGGCAGTGGCTGGCCGGCGTGCAAACGGCAGGCTCGGTATTCCTCGGGCACTGGTCGCCGGAAGCGCTGGGCGACTATTGCAGCGGCACCAATCACGTCTTGCCAACCTACGGCGCGGCGCGCGCATTCAGTGGTTTGTCGGTCGCCAGCTTTTGCAAACTCATCACGGTGCAGGAAGTGAGTGTGGATGGGTTGCAAGCGATCGGACCTTGCGCGGCGACGATCGCCCGCGCCGAGCAGTTGTCGGCGCACGAGCAAGCGGTGACACGGCGTCTTCGAGTGCTAAGTGAGGGCAAAGAATGAGCCACGTGGTCGACATTCTGCGTGAGGAACTGCGCGAGTTCGCCGGCTATTCGTCGGCACGCAAGGAGGCCAGCGGAGGCACGGTGTGGTTGAACGCGAACGAAAGTCCGTGGTCGGCGGCCGGCGATACGCAGGGTCTCAATCGCTATCCCGAACCGCAGCCCGCTGCTCTGGTTGCCAGACTTTCCGCCCTGTACGGCGTCAATTCGGCGCAGCTGCTGGTTAGTCGCGGCAGTGATGAGGCCATTGATCTGCTGACGCGTGCTGCCTGTCGCGCAGGTCGTGACAGCGTGCTGATCTCGGCGCCGACCTTCGGTATGTACTCGGTGTGTGCAAAGGTGCAGGACGCCACCGTCGTCAACATTCCCTTGCTTGCAGAGCACGGATTTGCGCTCGATGTAGACGCGGTTGCCGCGGCGATCACTGCCGCCGACACCGATCAACGCATCAAGCTGGTGTACATCTGCTCACCCAACAACCCCACCGGTGCTGCCGTGGCATTGGCCGATACCGAGCGGCTCGCGCGCGCTGCACACGGTCGTGCGTTGGTGGTGGTGGATGAGGCATACGCCGAGTTCAGCGATGCAGCGAGCGCGACCAGCCTGCTGACGACGTGTCCGAATCTGCTGGTACTGCGCACGCTCTCCAAGGCCTACGCGATGGCAGGCGCAAGGATTGGCTGCGTGATCGGCGATCCCACAGTGATCGCGGTGCTGCGCAGCATCATGGCGCCGTATCCCTTGCCGACGCCTTGCGTGGTCGCCGCACTCGCGGCATTGAGCGACAGCGCAACGGCGCTGGTTCGCAGCCGTATCGCATTGCAGCGTTGCGAACGCGCGCGGCTGGTGCGGGCCTTAAGCGAATTACCACAGGTGCTCAAGGTGTTCGCTTCCGATGCCAATTTTGTGCTGGTCAAATGGGTCGACGCGGCGGCCACCTATCAACGCGCGCTGGCTGCTGGCGTCGTCCTGCGCGTACCGAGTCCACAGCCGGGGTTGCAGAACTGCTTGCGCATCAGCATCGGCACGCCAGAGGAAAATCAGCGACTGCTTGCCGTGCTCGCGGGTCAATCACGCGCTGATGGTCAGGTGAATGCAGAGGCTCACGCATGACTCGCATCGCCTTTGTGGATCGCGACGGCACCATCATCGAGGAGCCCGCCGACTTTCAGATCGACAGCGTAAGCAAATTGCGCTTCGTCGCCGACGTAATCCCCGCATTGCTGCGCATCCAGCAGGCAGGATTCGAGCTGGTGATGGTCAGTAATCAGGATGGCTTGGGCACGGCCAGCTTCCCACGCGAGGACTTCGAGCCGCCGCACGCATTGATGATGCATGTGCTTGAGTCGCAGGGGATTCGCTTTCGCGAAATTCTCATCGACCCCAGTTTGCCGATTGAGAACTCGAGCAATCGCAAGCCCGGTCTGGGCATGGTTATGCACTACCTGCGTGACCGCAGCATTGATCTTGCCAACAGCGTGGTGATTGGTGATCGCGACACCGACCTGCAATTTGCGAGCAACCTTGGCGCACGCGGAATCAAGATCGGCGCCGATCTGAGTTGGCAACAAATCGCGCATGAACTGGTGGATGCGCCACGTGTTGCAAGCGTTAGTCGCCGCACCAAAGAGACGCGTATTGAAGTGCGCGTTGACCTGGACCAAGCGCGCGATCCCATGGTGTCGACGGGCTTACCGTTTTTTGACCATATGCTTGAGCAATTGGGCAAACACGGCGGATTTGCGTTGGATCTGCGCTGCGAAGGTGACTTGCAGATTGACGAACACCACACGGTTGAGGACTGCGCGCTTGCGCTGGGTCAAGCCTTGCGACAGGCGCTGGGAGACAAACGCGGCATCGCTCGCTATGGCTTTGCGGATGGAGAAGGCGTCGGCAACGCTGAAGACGGCGAGGTCACCGCACCGAGGACCGGCTATTTGCTGCCGATGGATGAAACCATCGCACGCGCGGCGCTGGATTTTTCCGGTCGGCCTTATTTTGTGTTCGAGGGCCAATTTGGACGCGAACGGGTCGGCGATCTGCCGACTGAACTGGTGCCGCACTTCTTTCGCTCGCTGTGCGAAACCGCCGGCCTCAACCTGCATCTGAGCGTGCGCGGCGACAACGCTCATCACATGGTCGAGGCAAGTTTCAAAGCGGTGGCGCGTGCCTTGCGTGTCGCCCTGCGACGTGAGGGCCGTGACCTGCCAAGCACCAAGGGCACGCTGTGATGCGGGTGGCGGTGATCGATTCCGGCGGTGCCAACATTGGCTCGGTCTGTTATGCGCTGGAGCGGCTGGGCGCCAGCGCCGTGCTGACCGCCGATACGGCGGTGATTCAAGCGGCAGAACGGGTCATTCTGCCCGGCGTTGGGGCAGCTATTCCCGCGATGGCGAGGCTGCATGAGCTCGACTTGGTCGAGACCATTCGTGGGCTGACCCAACCGTTGCTCGGCATTTGTTTGGGGATGCAACTGCTGTTCGAGCGCTCCGAGGAAGGCGATGTCAAATGCCTAGGGCTACTTCCCGGCGTGGTCCGCAAACTGCGCGCAGCGCCCGGCATTCGAGTGCCACACATGGGCTGGAACCAGTTGTTGCCGTGCGCCGATTCGGCGCTGCTGAAAGGTGTCGAAGCCGGCGCGTATAGCTACTTCGTGCACAGTTTTGCTGCGCCGGTGACCAACGCTTGCATCGCCACCAGCGAACACGGGCAGGTGTTCGCGGCCATGGTCGAGCGCGGCAACGTTGCGGGCGCGCAGTTTCATCCCGAACGCTCGGCGGCCGTCGGTGCGCAGATTCTGAAGAACTTTCTACGATGAGCTTTACCGTCTATCCAGCTATCGATGTCCGCGACGGCCGCGTGGTACGGCTGCGGCAAGGCGACTACGCGCAGGAAACCCGCTACGCCGACGATCCATTTGAACTGGCTGCGCGCTACGCACAGGAGGGTGCAGTGTGGCTGCATCTGGTTGATCTGGATGCTGCCAAGGGCGGTGGCTACACGCTGTCAGCGTTGCTCAGTCGTTTGAAGTCAGAGACCGGATTACGCGTGCAAACCGGCGGCGGCATTCGCTCGGAGGCGGACGTGGCCGCGTTGCTTGCCGCCGGTGCTGATCGCGTCGTAATTGGCTCGCTGGCCGTCACCGGCCCCGAGCGAGTAGCCGATTGGTTAGCGCAATTCGGTTGCGAGCGCATCGTGGTCGCCTTGGATACCCGTGAAGTCGATGGTCACTGGCAATTACCAGTGCATGGCTGGACCGCGTCATCGTCGCTGACCTTGAACGCTGCTTTGGCCTTCTACGCCAGCCATGGTCTGCGCCATTTACTCAGCACCGACATCGCCCGCGACGGAATGTTGGCCGGCCCCAATCTTGCCTTGTACGCACTGATCGCCGAGCTGGCGCCGGGCTTGCTGGTGCAGGCATCTGGTGGTGTGCGGGGTCTTGATGATGTGGTTTCTGCGCGCGCTTCTGGGTGTGCGGGTGTGGTGCTTGGGAGGGCGTTGTTGGAGGGGTTGTTGGGGGTGGCGGATGCGGTGGGTGTTTCTTGTTGATGGTGTCCGTTTTGCGGACGGTGGCCGCATTGGGGGCTGTTTCTTCTTTCTCTGGGGCTCGTTTTTCGGGCTTCACCTGCCTTGAAGTGGCTTGTGGGCAAGGTTTCGTCCGCCTCGGCCACCGCTGACGTGGACGAAACCGTGCCTCGAAGCCCATTCACGCGAATAAAGCAAGAAACCAGAACCCCCGGTCCTCGTTGAAACGAAAAATCGAACCCCTTCAAAGCCTCACCCTCAACCCAATCAACAAACAAAAAATGCTATCCAAACGCTTAATCCCCTGTCTGGACGTCCGCGACGGCCACGTCGTCAAAGGCGTCAACTTTCGCGACCACGTCGTCATGGGTGGCATCGATGAACTAGCGATACGCTATCGCGACGAAGGCGCGGATGAGTTGGTGTTTTATGACATCACTGCCAGCCCGGAGGCGCGCTCGGTGGATCGCGCGTGGGTGGAGCGGGTGGCGAGGATGATCGACATTCCGTTTTGCGTGGCGGGTGGGATTCGCTCGGTGGCGGAGGCGCGGGCGGTGTTGCATGCGGGGGCGGACAAGATCTCGGTGAATTCGCCGGCGCTGGAGCGGCCCGCTTTGATCCACGAGTTGGCCGATGCGTTTGGCGTGCAGTGCGTGGTGGTGGGGATCGACAGCTTGCGTGACGCTGATGGTGAGTGGCGGGTGCGCCAGTACAGTGGTGATCCCCAGTTGACGCGCGCGCTGGGCAAGCGAACGCTAGATTGGGTGCTGGAAGCACAGGCGTTGGGCGCTGGTGAGATCGTGCTGAATTGCATGGGCAGCGACGGCGTGCGCGATGGCTATGATCTGGCTCAGCTGATCGCTGTGCGCGCGTTGTGTCAGGTGCCGCTGGTTGCGTCGGGCGGCGCGGGCGTTGCACAGCATTTCGCCGATGTGTTCCAGCTTGCCGATGTCGATGCGGCATTGGCGGCCAGCGTCTTCCACGCCGGAACGGTTCGGATTCCGGCACTCAAGCAGTGGCTAATCGGCCAAGGCATCGAGGTACGACATGGCAACTGAGGGTCTGTTTTTGCGAGAATTTGAAGCGCTGGCCTGGGACAAGCAGGACGGCCTGTTGCCAGCGGTGGTTCAAGACGCTGAAACGCGGCGGGTTCTGATGCTTGGGTACATGAATCAAGAGGCCTTGGCGGCCACGCTTGCCTGCGGAAAAGTCACTTTTTTCAGTCGCAGCAAGGGTCGGCTATGGACGAAGGGCGAATCCAGTGGTCACTACCTGGAACTGGTCTCGATCGAGTCCGATTGCGACAATGACACCTTGCTGGTGCAGGCGCGGCCGCAAGGCCCGACGTGTCACCTCGACCGCGTGAGCTGCTTTCCGGCGGCGCCCTCGGACTTTCTGGCGGAGTTGAACAGCTTGATCGCCAAGCGGCATGCCTTGCGGCCGCTGGGCAGCTACACCACGCGCTTGTTCGAGGCAGGCGTGCTGAAGATTGCGCAAAAGGTGGGCGAGGAGGGCGTCGAAACCGCGCTTGCGGGTGCTGCCCAAGACGACACGGCGCTGCTTGGCGAGAGCGCCGACTTGCTCTATCACCTAGTCGTACTGTTGCGGTCACGTGGTTTGGGGCTCGGCCAAGTGGTGGAGTTGCTGCAAGTGCGTCACGGGTTGTCGACTGCCGCCAACGCAAGTTCAGATCACTGATGCCGTTGAGGCTTCGGCGAGGACCTGTCGCAACATCCGGCGGCGTGCGTCCAAGGAGCTTCAGTATGCGAATCGTTTTGCTGTTGCTGATACTGCTGCCATGGTCGGTGCACGCGGCGGATCGAACCGTCGAGGCGGCTGGTGTGATTCGCGAATGGACCGATGGACGCGTCGGCAAACCCGTCGCAAACGTGTTGGTCTCGAATGGCGTCGAGGTGGTGCGAACCGATCGCAGGGGTCGCTACCGGATTCACCTGTCAGCGCAGCAGACGGTATTCGTGATCAAGCCGGCTGCATATGCAGCGGTAGTTGACGGCAGTCAAGCGGAGCGGTTCTGGCGACATTATTTTCCTGAAGGCTCACCACCCCTGCGCTATGCGGGAATCGAGGTCACTCGCGGGCGTGTCAGCCAGCTGGATTTTTTCCTGCGTCCACGGCTCACAACCATAGCGTCGAGTGGACTTGAGGTGCTGGTGTTCGGCGATCCGCAGCCGAAGACGGCGACCCAGGTCGACTATTACCTGCGCGACATCATTGAGCCCATCGCCGCAGGTGTGGCCGGGTCAAAGCGGGCGGAGTCTGACAATGACAGTTCAGCCCATCGTGTCTCCGTCGCAGATCTTGGCCTGACCCTTGGTGACGTCGTTCATGACGATCTGAGTCTGTTGCCGCTGATCAAACAAGCCACCGCGCGGCTGGGCGTGTCATGGCTTTACGCGCCAGGCAACCACGACATCGATTTTGATGCCCAAAGCGACGAGGACTCGCTGCTCAGCTACCGCCACGTGTTTGGTCCGGACACGCTGGCCTGGGAGGAGCCACAGGCAAGTTTCATCATGCTCGACGATGTCATCTATCAGCCTTTACAGACGCCGACCTACATCGGCGGGCTGCGCGAGTCGCAGTTCACTTTTCTGGCGGCATATCTGGCGACGCTTGATCCCAGCAAGCGGCTGGTCATCGGCGCGCACATTCCGTTCTTCGATCCTGATCCGGCGCAGCCTTCATTTCGACAGGCTGATCGTGAGCGCTTGTTTGCGCTGTTGGCCAAGTTCCAAAACGTCTTGCTGCTGACCGCGCATGGCCACGTGCAGCGGCACTATTTTCATGCCGAGAAAGACGGTTGGCTCGGCGCGCAGCCGCTTCACGAGTACAACGTGGGGGCGACCTGTGGCGGATTCTGGACTGGAGCCAAGGACGCTTATGGCATTCCCGACGCGCTGATGAACGACGGCACCCCCAACGGCTATGCCACCCTTTTGATCGCCGAAGATGGCAGTTATGGATTGCGTTGGCACGTAGCGCGCGATCCCGATCACTCCGGCATAGCCTTGCATGCGCCGCGCGTGTTGCGACGTGGCGCTTGGCCGGAAGTCGGCTTGTACGCCAACGTCTTTATGGGCACGGACGACAGCGTGGTGGAGTTCCGCATTGACGATGGCGGTTGGCAACCCATGCAGCGCGTTGAGCGCGCCGATCCGCGGCTGTTGGCGATCAATCTTGCCGATGATGCGGCGGCCCAGCCGATCAGCGATGAGCGTGCACCGGAAGCAGGGATATCCGCGCACTTGTGGCGCGTATTTTTGCCCACGGATTTGGCCGCAGGCGAACATCGAGTGGAAGTTCGCAGCGTTGATCGCTGGCGCGGTGAGTTGCGAGCAACGACGCGCTATCGCTTGGTGGAGCCTGCCCAAGCCAACTAGCCACCGCTGGATCCGGGCCGCGGCGGGCCAACGTATCGAAGTCCAAGGCTCTTGTGGGAGCGGCGGAAGCCGCAATATGCAGCATCGAGTGACCGACTTAACGCGGCTTCCGCCACTCCCACAAGAGCGGGGTGGTGTGATGGCCTGATCAAGCAGTTTTGCAATCAGCCCAGCTCCCTGAGCTCCGCAAACGACTCAATTCGCCGATGCCCGTTGGCCGCAGCGCCCTCGCGCGGCATCGGATAGTCCTCGCGTCGATCCACCAGCACGGTCTGCATGCCCGTCGCGCCGGCAGCATCAAGTTCCTCCACCACGTCGGACAGGAACACAATTTGGTCGGCGGCAACCTGCAAGTCAGCCGCGATTCGTCGATAGCTGTCCGCCTCGCGCTTGCCGCCGATCTCGGTGTCGTAGTGGCCGCTGAACAGCGGCAGCAAATCGCCGGCCTCGCTGTGTGCAAAAAAGAGTCGCTGTGCGGCCACCGAGCCCGACGAATACACGTAAAGGTGGTGTCCCGCCGTGTGCCACTTGCGCAAACACGCGGACGCATCGGCATAGACGTGGGCGCGGTATTCACCAGCGGCATAACCTTCCTGCCACAGCAGTCCCTGCAAGGCCTTCAAGGCGGTGTGCTTGCGGTCGGCGTCGATCCAGCTCTGCAGCAGCAAAACGACGGCGGCATCATTCTTGGCAACGTTGGCTGGCAGCTCGAGCGCTGCGGTGTCCAGCCACTTGCGAACCTCGGGCTGCTGTCCATGCGTGCGAACAAACTCCGGCAGGGCAGCGCGGGCGTAGGGAAACAGTACGTCTTTGACGAAAGAAATACTGCTGGTGGTGCCTTCGATATCGGTGAGGATGATCGTCACGGGCGGACTCAAGCGGCTTCCGGCTGGTAGCGCGGGAAGCGCTCAGCGATGGGTTCGCCCGTGAAGTTGGCGACCCAACCGGCGGGATTGGTGAAGATGCGGATCGCGGTAAAGCGCGGTGCCGCACCCATGTCGAACCAATGCCGCGTTCCCGCCGGCACGCCGATCAAGTCGCCGCGCTCACACAGCACCTCATAGACGCGTTCGCCGAGGTGCAAGGTAAACAAGCCGGAGCCAGCAACGAAAAAGCGCACCTCATCCTCGGCATGCGTGTGCTCGTTAAGGAATTTGGCGCGCAATTGCTCGCGATCCGGGTGCTCGGGATGCAGACTGATCACATCAAATGCCTGGTAGCCACGTTCCCCAAGCAAACGGTCAATGTCAGATCGGTAGGCGGCGATCACGCTTTCTGCCGTTGCGTCATCGGCGACGGGTGTCGCCGCTGTCCACTTCTCGAAGCGGATGCCAACACCCACCAGTTGCTCGGCGATCAATGCGTGTTCGTGGCTTGAAAATTCGGCTTGATCCGGCGTTTGCTCGGCAAAAATTCGCAGTCGGCTCATGGGCTTCGCTGTTGGCTCGTGGTCGGATAGGGCTCAGGCGATGTGCGACCGCAGACGTCGCAAATCAAGCTCGCAATCGATCATGAATTCGATGGCTTCGATGTGACGCATCGCCTCGGCACCGTCGCGTCCCCAGGCATACAACCCGTGGCCGGCAATCAGGTAACCCCAGCGGCAGCCTGCATCCAGGTGCAGATCAACGGCGGCCGCCAGCGATGGCATGTCTTGCGAGTTCGAGAGCACCGGAATATCGATCACGCCGTCGTGGCTGACGTTGCCGGCAAGAGCCTTCAACAGCTCATAGCCGGCCAGTCGCAGGTGGCCGCTGTCGGCGTACAACAACGAAGCCACGGTCTGAGAACGAGAGTGCGTGTGCAGCACGCAGCCGATATCGGGAAAGCGGCGATACAGCTGGGTGTGCAACAGAGTTTCCGCCGACGCGGTTTGTTCGGTGGCAACGCCTTGGCCTTTCCAGTCGACGGCCATGAAATCGGCCTCGTTCAAGCGACCTTTGTCGCGCCCGGAGACGGTGATGGCGGCGTGGCGCTCATCAATGCGCATCGAAAAATTGCTGCTCGTGGCGGGTGTCCACCCGCGCGCAGACAGCACCCGCGTCATCTCGATGAGTTGTCGTGCGCAATCGTGAAAGCGGGAAGCGGAGAAGGGAAGGGTGGCCATCGGTCGAGTTTAGCGCAGGCCAAACCAACTGTCGGTGACGAGGGTCTGTAGACATATATGGCCCGGCCCGGTCCATATATGCCGACAGGCCCTAGCCACTCACCACCCGGTGTTCAAGCCAAGCGGCAAGCTCACTGGCCGGCATCGGCCGCGCCAGCAGGAAGCCCTGCATCGCCGGGCAGCCAATCTCGCACAAGCGACGGCGTTCGTCTTCGGTTTCGACGCCCTCGGCGACGGTGTCAAGGCCGAGGTCACGACTGAGTGCGACGATGTGGCGCACCATCACTTCATCACCCCGCTGCAGCGGAGTGACGAAGCTGCGGTCGATCTTGAGCCCCTTGATGGGCAATTGCCGCAGGCGATCCAGTGAAGAAAAGCCGGTGCCAAAGTCGTCCAGACAGAATTCCGCACCTTTCTCCACCAAACGGTGCATCAAAGGCACGATGCCGGACTCGTGGGTGGCGACCAGGCTCTCGGTGATCTCCAGCCGCAAGGCATTGAGTGGCAAGCCGGCCGCAGCCACGGCCGCGAGCAAGTCTGCCTCGATATCCCCGTCGACGAATTGGCCGATGGACAGATTGACACCGCAACGCAAGCGCGGGTGACGATGGCGGAGACCGGCCAAGGCTCGGCATGCGCCCGCCAGAACCGCGCGGCCGAGGCTGCTGATTTGCGAGCTGCTTTCCGCCACGCGAATGAACTCAATCGGTTCGACAACCTCGCCATCGTGGGTCCAGCGGCAGAGCGCTTCTAGGCCAAGCACGTGGCCGTTGCGGCCATCAATCACGGGTTGAAAATAAACCTGCAAGTCGTCGTTGGCGATAGCCAAGCGCAGGGCTTGCTCCAGCAGCAGCTGGCGAGCTGCGTCGGTTTGCATGCTGTCGCGGAATGCCACCAGACGATTGCGACCTTCGCGTTTGGCGGCAAGCATGGCGAGGTCAGCCCGGCGTTGCCAGTCGTGCGCAGTCATGCCGGTAACCCCTTCGGCAATGCCGGCCGATACACCGAGGTTCATGGTCCGGCGGTCGAGGTTGATTGGCAGAGCCACGCACTTTTGCAGCTTGCTGAAGAAATCGCCGGCGTCGCCTGCGCGCAGGTCGTACAGCAGCAGGGCGAACTCGTCGCCACCCAGACGCGCCAAGCAGTCGTTTGGGCGCAGCAGGGCGCGCAGGCGCTTGCCCACCTCGCACAGCGCGGCATCACCGGCGGAGTGACCAAGGCCGTCGTTGATCAGCTTGAAGCCTTCGACGTCGACCAACATCAGGCTGATGGGTGTGTGCGGGTGATTGCGGGTGTGATTAAGCGCCTGTGCGAGGCGTTCGCCGATGTAGCGGCGATTGCCAAGTCCGGTCAACGCATCATGAGTGGCGACATACTCGAGACCGCGGCGGCAAGTTGCGATTTCTTCTTTTTGCGCGATCAGCATGTTTGCCAAGCGGTCGACCTCGGTGTCGCCGGTGGCTTGCCAGGGCACGGGGTTGGCGTTCGCTTCCTCTTCTCGTTGCAGCAGTGCAGCAAGCGCTGCAAATCGAGCTCGCAACTGGATTCGCAGCAAACGCTCGACTGAAAAGCCCGCGACCACTATCAGCACGGCCGCCGTGACCAACAGCGAAACCAACAATGCAGTGGACAATCCGGGGAGCCAGGCAGCGACCAGCATTCCGGCAGCGAGCGCTGGAAAAGCCGCGATCAGCAGCACGGCCTGCACTTTGCGAACCAGCAAGCGTAACGACTTCAAATCAGACATCCAGTGGTGGCAACGACGCGCACTCCGCGTTGGCAGCGCAGAATACGACGTTGCCCGCGAGCTGCGGAGGCCGTCGGGTATCCGCGCAATCGCACGGCACAAACCTCACGAATTGTCCGCGCTGGTCACCGGAGTCGTCGCCAGCAAGCGCTCGAGCGTGGCCATTGCCACAGGCTTGGCGATGTAATCGTCCATGCCAGCGCGCAGGCAGCGCTCGCGCTCACCGGGTTCAGCATGAGCGGTAACTGCAACGATTCGTAACGCAAGCTGTGGCCAACGTGCACGAATGCGACGCGCGGTCTGATAGCCGTCCAATTCGGGCATCTGACAGTCCAGCAGCAACAGATCGAAGGTGTGCTCCGCCAGCAGTTCGATGGCGCGCATACCGCTTTCGGCTGTCGTTGTGTTGGCTCCGAGTGAGCTGACCTGCAGTTCCAACAATTCGCGATTCATCTCGATATCGTCAACTACCAGCACGCGCAGGTCGCTTTGCACCTGCAGTTCGTAGTTGGACTCGACCGGCACCGCGAGCGTCGACGGGTCGGCAAATTCCAATGGAAGTTGTACACAAAATGTGGAGCCAACGCCCAGTGTGCTTTCGACAGTGATTCGACCATCCATCGCCTTGACGACCTCGTTGATGATCGCAAGACCCAAGCCAGTGCCAGCGAAACGCCGACTGTGTTGCGATTCGACTTGGTAGAACGCCTCGAAGATGCGCGAGAACTGGTCTGTGGGAATACCGATGCCGCTGTCGCGCACGCGAATCAGCAAGGCGAGATCTTCGCTGTCATCCAGTTCCAGCACCACTTCGCCGCGCTCGGTGAATTTCAGCGCGTTGCCTACCAATCCCATCATGATTTGCCGGATTCGAGCGCGATCGCCTATACGAGCGGCGTGCAACTCGCGCGGAATCTCTACCCGCAGCGCGATCTGCCGGGATCCGGCCAGCGGCTGCAAAGCGCCGCACACCATCGCGGCCTCGGCGGCCACATCAAACGGTACCGGCTGCAAGGTCAAGCCGCTGGACGCTCGGCCGAGTTGCAGAATGTCGTCAACCAGAACCAGCAATGCTTCTGCCGCGCCAAGCTGGGTTTTCAACAAGCCGCGTTGCGAGTCGCTCAACGGCTGCGAGCGCAGCAACAACTCGGTGGTACCGATGATGCCGTTTAGTGGCGTGCGGATTTCATGACTGGTATTGGTCAACATCCGCGTCTTCGCCTCAGCGGCTTGCCAGGTCGCACTCATGGCCTCTTGCAGGCGCTTGGTTTGCTTCTCCAGATAGCGCTCGCGCGCCTCGGCCTCGGCCGCTAAAATCCGATTCGAAGCTTCAAGCGTGTCGGCGGCACGTCGTTCATTCATCAACATCGCCTCGGCGCTTTGGATACTGGCTTCAATGGCGCCGTAAACGCCGATCCAATCGCGCGCGGCTCCGCTTGGTAGGGGCGGCAGGCGGGCACCACCCGCAACGCCGATCTCGATCAACGCCAGCGCCCGAGAGAGCCTTAGCAGCGGCTCGTTGGCACGCAATACCGCACGGCGAAGCCGCGCGTGCAGCCAAAGCCAGAGCCCCACTGAAAGTGCCAGAAGGGCTAAACAGGCTGCCGCAACAGCGCCTCCCGGTCCGGCCAATAGCGCCGAGTTGCCGGTCAATGCCCAACTCAAAGCTACCCCAATCAACAACGTGGACGTGACGAATGCCAGCCACGGGATGGTCACCACGCGGCGCCAGCTGGCGGCGTAGTCAGCGCTCGAGTCTGCTCCCATCATCGCAGCCATGTCAGCGAATCCAACATAATTTCACATCGCCTCTGGAATGGTTGGCGCACGCATTCATGAAAAGTCCGGGCTAAGTCAGACAGGCTGCCAGATGTGTTTTGGAGGGTTGCTGACATGGGGTCCAGAAACTGTTGGGAGGAGCAAAAATTGACGAACGGCGCAAACTTGATGATGAGACCTGTGGCGGTTGCGGTTAAAGTTTGTAAAATCGAGTCCCGTCATCCTCTCGGAACAGTTTCGGCGAAATGATCAACATCGGCTTGATAGAAGATGACCCGATCCACCGCGCGCTGGTCACTGTCACCTTGGAGCGCGCCAACTTCGGCGTGGTTTCTTACGGTTCCGCGCATGAGTTCAATCGCCGCAGCGTTGGCGATATTGATCTGATTCTGCTGGATTGGCAGTTGCCGGGCGAAAGTGGCATCGAATTCTTGCGCACCTTGAGAGCAGGCGAAACCGGCACCCGCATGCCGGTGATCTTTCTGACCGGCCACGGCGAAGAAGAGCGCGTAGTCGAAGCGTTGCACGCAGGTGCTGACGACTACGTGGTCAAACCGGCCCGGCAGGCGGAACTGGTGGCTCGTGTCGAGGCAGTGCTGCGTCGAATTGGCCTTTCCGATGTGCCACCCGAGGTGGATTTTGCGCCGTTCCGGTTCCGTCCTGAGCAGCGGGACGTGTTGTTGCATGGCCAACCGATGGCACTTTCCTCGCGTGAGTACGATTTGCTGTGGTTTCTGTTTCAGCGTAGCGGGCGAATCGTGGGACGCGAGACTCTGCTTCGGCAGGTTTGGCGGATTGGCCCAGAGGTCAATACCCGTACCGTTGACACTCATATCAGTCGGTTGCGCAAGCGCTTGGGGCTGGGTGGGGAGAGCGGCTGGAAGCTGACCGCGATCTATCACCACGGCTATCGTTTGCTGAGAGTTGGGTCGGAAGGGATTCAGGAGACCGCGTGAGCTTCCGTTTGGCAGGAGTTGCGCGCGACATGCTGCTTCCCAGAGTTGGTTCGATTGCAGTGCCGGACTGAGCGGAGCCCTCGTGAGCGAACCATGCCTAGAGCGGGAACGCTTGGCCGAGATCGCCAGCCTGGACGCCTTTCGACCGGGTTTCCGCGATCGTCTCATTGGGCTGTTTCAGGCTGCCGTGGAGCAGCATCTTCCATTGTGTGTCGGTGATGTCGAGACGAGCGCAGTGCAGCGCCAACAGGCGGCGCATTCGCTCAAAGGCGCGGCAGCAGGCATCGGAGCCGTGCAATTGGCCGCACTGGCGCACCAGTTGGAGCAGATCGCAAAAACGTCAGCGCCCACTTGGCCAAACCCAAGCGCCCTTACCTTGGCCGCAGCAGAAGCCACGGCCGCTCTGAGGGCTTGGTCGGCCGCCAACAGCGGCGTCTCGTAACGCTTGATTGACATCGGTCAAGTCACCTTGACGACGCACGGCCTATGCTGCGCAGCAACCCTCAGGAGTCCGTCATGATCGCCCACTCGAATCCGCGTCGCCGTTTTATTCAGATCGCGCTAGTCGCCACTGCGGTTCCACTGCTGCCGATGCTGGGCGCCAGCCGAGCCCTTGCCAGCGATCTGCCGCCGCTCACCTTGGAAAACGCGACGGCAAAAGCCCTGAACTATGTAGAGACCACCGAGGGCTTGAGTCATCCTTCCTTCAAGCCCAACAGCCGCTGCGACAACTGCCAATTTGCGCCAGGCGCGGCTGTTAAAGAACGTATGCCTTGCACCTTGTTTGCGGGATTTTCAGTTGCCGCTGCGGGGTGGTGTTCGGCTTGGGCATTGAAGGCGGCTTGATTGGTTCCGCCAAATAGTTCCGCTTCTTCGACAAAGCTCGGATTCAGCCGCTAACGGGGCACCGTCACCGATAGGACGACCGGTCAGACGATCAACAAGACTATTGACCAGACTACTGATCAGACTACCGATAAGATCGGTGCCTTTCTCGATGCGGGATGCGGATGGATACTGTGGTTTGGAGTTGGCTGCTGCTGGCGGCGGCATTCGGTGCTGGCATCGGTCTCTTGCTCGCCCTGCTGCGCCAGCCTGCCGCACTTGAACTAGCGCGTCAGCGTGCGTTGGCCGAGGTTGCCCCAGAGCAGGCGCGGCTGTTGACTCAGCTGGACGCCAGCCAAATGCAGCGGACTCACTTGCAAGCGCAGTTGGATCGCAGCGAGGCCGAGTTGGCGCTGCTGCGAGTTCGCGCCGATCAACTTTCGGACCAGCGCAGCGACTTGGCGGCGCGCGCTGAACGTGTGGTGATCCTTGACGCACAACTGCAAGCTTTGTCGAACGAGTTACGCGGTGTGCGCGTCGAGCGTGATCGCCTGGATGCCAGCCGCGCCGAGCTGAGCGCGCGTCTGGAAGAACAGCGTGCCGCCGCCGAAACCCGCCTGCAGGAGTTGCGAGACGCACGCGAGCGGATGAAGTCCGAGTTTCAAACCTTGGCTGCGGACTTGCTCGAGGCCAAGGCCAAAAAAATGAATGAACTGGGCGAGCAGCAGTTGGGGCAGGTGCTGACACCACTGCGCGAGCAGTTGGGCGAGTTCCGGCGCATGGTGGGCGACGTATACGAGAAGGAAAACAGCAGCCGCGTCGCCCTGCAGTCGCGCATTGATGAACTGGTCAAACTCAATCAAACCCTCGGTGCCGAAGCCCACAGCCTGACCCGCGCGCTCACCACCGACAACCGCACCCAAGGCTACTGGGGAGAGCTTAAGCTTGAGAGGTTGCTGGAATCCGCCGGCCTGCAAAAGGGCGCGGAGTACCTGACTCAGGAGAGCTTCCACGACGGTGACGGTGAGCGCTTTCGCCCCGATGCGGTGCTGAAACTGCCGGAAGGTCGCGATATCGTCATCGATGCCAAGGTCGCCCTGCTCGACTATCAGCGTTTCTGCGACAGCGATGATGCGAGCGAGCGCCAGCTGCATCTGGTGCGACACGTTTCCGCGCTGCGCAGCCACGTGCGTGAACTCGGAGCCAAGGATTACAGCCGCCTCGAAGGTGTGCAATCCCCCGATCTGGTGCTGCTGTTTGTGCCCGTTGAGGC
>JBBQQV010000008.1:0-21877 GCA_038215505.1 Lysobacterales bacterium | reverse complement strand
GATGTTTTTGTCACCAATGCTTTCGATGCGGGCTTTGGTACAGGAACTGTCGGTGATGATCGGTACCTGCCAACCCTGATAGGACTTGGGTGTTGCGCATCGAACATCGTGGACAGCAGATTATTACGGTGCCGCCGCCATCGTCCGGCGGCGTCGCCCTTGCCACCATGCTCAACATCATGGCGGGCTTCGACTACGTCAAGTTGCCGCGGGTAGCGCGCATCCATCTGTTGACTGAAGCCATGCGGCGGGCTTTTCGCGACCGCGCGCTGTACTTGGGCGATCCAGATTTTGTCGAAGTTCCGGTGGCTTTGCTTGCCAGTCCCGAATATGCCGCAGGGCTGCGCGCCGGTATCCATCCCACGAAGGCGACCGCCAGCGCAGCGTTGCCCGGTATTGGTGATTTCTCGGATCGCCCCAGCACCTCGCATTTCTCGATCATCGATACCGACGGCAACCTGATGGCGATGACGCAAACGGTCAACCTGCCGTTTGGCAACGCCTTTGTCGTGCCCGGCTCAGGGTTTCTGCTCAACAATGAGATGGATGACTTTTCGGCCAAGCCCGGTACGCCCAATGCATATGGCCTGGTGGGTGAAGACGCCAATGCGATTGCGCCCGGCAAGCGGCCGCTGTCCTCAATGACACCCAGTTTTGTTATCGGGCCGGATCGCATCGCCGCGATCGGTACGCCTGGCGGTAGCCGCATCATCACGATGGTGCTGTTGGGCATACTTGACCTGATGGACGGCGGCAGCGCAGAACACGCTGCAGCGCTTCCTCGTTTGCATCATCAATACTTGCCGGATGTCTTGTCCGCTGAACCAGCAGCACTCGACGAGTCCGAGATTTCCGAGTTGCAAGCGATGGGACACACCGTGTCCGCCGGGGAGCGTAGTTGGGGAAACATGCAGGTGGTGGTGTGGGACAAACAAGCCAATACGGTTGAGGCGGGCAGCGATCCACGATGGAAGGGCGTAGGCAAGGCAAGCACGGCTGACGACGGCGTGATCTTTCGTTGAAGTGCGGATTCTCGAACTTGCCTGTTGCCGAGTACTGCTTGTTTGAGCACTTGCGATGCTTGAGTGCCTCTGTGCAGAAGCTTGGGTGACAATTCGATGTGCTTGAACCTGGTAAGGAGTCGGCAATGAAACTCTGGTCGATCATGGGCAATTCGCAGTTGCTTGACGGTGGCGCGATGTTTGGCAATGCACCCAAGGCGATGTGGTCGAAGTGGCTGCCGCCGGATGCGGCCAACCGGGTGCCGCTGGCGTGTCGCGCACTGCTGGCAAAGCCAATCAACGGCAAGACCGTGTTATTTGAGACAGGCATTGGCGCGTTCTTTGAACCGGCAATGCGCGAGCGCTACGGTGTGGTCGAGTCGCGGCATGTGCTGCTCGATTCGCTGGCTGCAGCTGGCGTTGCCCACACCGGTATCGACATCGTGGTCTTGAGTCACTTGCATTTTGACCATGCCGGCGGCCTGCTTGCGGCGTGGCAAGCCAAGCAAGCGCCAACGCTGCTGTTTCCAAATGCGCGTTACCTGGTGGGCGCCGAGCATTGGCAGCGCGCCTGCGCGCCGCACGCCCGTGATCGCGCCAGCTTTGTGCCTGAGCTGATCGAACTTTTAAAGCAAAGTGGCCGCCTCGAGTTGGTCAGCGGCGAGCATTGCGAGCTGCTGGGCTCCGGCGTCCGCTTCCACTACAGCGATGGGCACACGCCAGGGCTCATGTTGGCCGAGCTGGTGGGGCCGGAGAACCATGGCGGCCTGCTGTTTTGTGCGGATCTGATTCCCGGTCGCCCCTGGGTGCATTTGCCGATCACTATGGGCTACGACCGCAACCCCGAGTGCCTGATCGATGAGAAATCCGCGCTACTGGCGGATGCGCACGCGCGTGGCGTGCGCTTGTATTTCACCCACGACGTGGACTGTGCGCTGGCGCGGGTCATCCGCGATGAGCGAGGTCGTTACAGCACCGATCATCCGGTCGATGCGCTATCCGCTCGCGCGCTGACGCATTGATCTGTCAATCCATTCAAGACAAGGAATAAACGTGAACGCACGCTCGCTTTTGCTGGTCGCAGGCTCGCTGCTTGGAATCTCGCTGGTTGGGTCACCCGTGGTTGCTGCGGAAGCGAATCCGCAAACGTTTGGTGCGGCGATGCCGGCAGGTCCGGCGCAGTCGATTGCGCAGGCGATCAATGGATTTGTTGCCAGCGCGGCTGAGCCGCAGAAGTTTTCTGGGCGAGTTGCCAGGATCTGTCGTCAAAAAGGTTGCTGGATGGAACTTGAGGCCGATGGCCGTAGCGCGCGCGTCACCATGCTCGACTACGGCTTCTTTTTGCCGACCGACGCCCACGGACAGGCAGAAGTGTTTGGAACGCTTAACCGCGTCGAACTGGACGACAAAACCGCGGCGCACTATGCCGAAGACGCGGGCGTTGCGATTACGGATGTCGCCCGCAGCGAGTACCAGGTGGTTGCCCATTCGGTGCAACTGGCGATGACGACCAGTTCAGAAAATTGAGCCTGACCACTGAGCCCGTCCACCGAGCCCGACCACCGAGCCTGACAATCAAGGCAATTCCATGTTTTCCCTTCCCAACGGTCTCAATGGCAATGCCAATGGCGGCATCAAGGGCCTGATCGGCGGCGTTCTGTCCGGAGTTGCCTTGCTGGTACTCGCTGCCGGCGTGTTGTTCTGGAATGAAGGGCGAACGGTCAAACGCACGGCCGTATTGGCCGAAGGCAGATCATTGGTGCAGTCCGTCGAGGCCGACCGCGTCAACGCTGCCAATGAGGGCAAGTTGCTGCATGTGCGCGCAGAACTCGCCGCCAGCGGGCAATTGCGCGATCCCGAGTTTGCCGTCGAAGCGGAAGGTTTGGCGCTGCGCCGACGCGTCGAGATGTACCAGTGGGAAGAGAAAAAATCCAAGAAGAATGGTGACGCAAAGGGTTATGACTATCGCTATGAGCGCGATTGGCATGACGCGCCTGTTGACCACACCCGCTTCGACTCCCCCGGCGGCCATCAGAACCCCACATCGCTGCCGTTTCCAAGTACACGCTGGGATGCAGACGAAGTTCGTCTGGGTGCGTTCGTGCTGACCAGTGAAGCGATCAGCGAGTTGAGTGATTGGCAAAGTGTCAGTCCCGACGCCAACGCACTGCCGCCCAATCTGGCCGCGAGTCTGCGCGTCGAGGCTGGGGTGCTGACCAGCGCCAATTCTTTGAATTCTCCAAACGTGGGCGATATCCGCATCCGTTTCGAGTTTGTGCCGCTCGGTCGCGTCAGCGTGGTGGCCCAGCAGACCGCTGGTCGTCTGCAGACCTACCACACCTAACAAGGCGAACTGCTGTTGGCCGAGCGAGGCAGTGCGAGCATCGACGCGATGTTCGCTGGGGCGGCAAGTCGCAATAGTCAGCTTGGCTGGGCGCTGCGTGGCGGCGGCTTCATGGCCTTTTGGATCGCCTTCGGACTGATGCTTCGCCCGATCAGCGGGTTGCTCGGCAATTTGCCGATCATTGGCGGGATCGGACGCATGCTGACGACGCTCGTCGCTGCTTTGCTGGCGCTCAGTTTGAGTGTGTTGATGATCATTTCCGGCTGGCTGTTTCATCGGCCTTGGTTGCTCGCGATCATGCTCATCGCGCTAGTGGCTGGCTTCGTCTGGTTGGCGAAGCGCCCGCGCGCTGAGACCGCTTCGCAACGGGTTTCGGTAACCATGCCAGCAAGCCCACCACCTTCGCCGCCGCCACCCCCACCGGCTTTTTGATTGGACTCCATGAGCATTTCCAGTTCGTTTTCGCGCCGTCACTTTCTTGCCCAAGCGAGCGCTATCTCGCTTGGTTTTTCGCCGTTGGCGCAGTTGCTGGCCGCTGCCGGTGGAAATCGCGAGAAGGCGCTCGCGGGAGCCGGGTTTGGCACCTTGCGGCCTGTTCGCGACGGCACCACGGGTCTGCCCTTGCTGCGGCTGCCCGCTGGCTTCAATTACGTCACTTTTGCTTGGGCGGGCGAAGCACTCAGCGATGGCAGCCCGTGTCCGGGGGCCCATGACGGCATGGGCGTGGTCAAGCAAGAGGGCGACCGGCTGACCCTAATTCGCAATCACGAGATCAGCAAGCTCAAAGGTGTTTTCAGCGCCAGCGCCCCGCAATACGATTCTTTCTGTGGCGGTGGTGCGACCAAGTTGATTTTCGATGGCAAGCGCGGTGAGTTGCTGGAAGCCACACCGGCTCTGGCGGGAACACTCACCAATTGCGGTGGTGGCGTCACGCCTTGGGGCAGTTGGTTGACCTGCGAGGAGATTGTCGTGCAGGCGGGCAGCAAGACCGATGTGCATAGTCAAGTGGTTTCCCTTGAGCATGATCACGGCTTTCTCTTCGAGGTGCCGGCGGACGGGCGGGCCAGCGCAGTTCCGTTGCGCGCCATGGGTCAGTTTCGCCACGAGGCAGTCGCTTTCCACGCGCCCAGCGGCGCATTTTTTCTGACTGAAGATCGCGAGCCGAGTGCCGGCTTTTACCGATTCTTGCCGGCCGTTGCAGGCAAGCTTGAGGCGGGTGGGCGGCTCCAGATGCTGCGCGCCAAGTCCCGTACCGACTTGCGTTCTGGCCTGCAGATTGGAGAGAGTCTGGCGACGGATTGGGTCGACATTGAGCATCCAGAGCGGGGATTTGATGCGCGCGGCGGCATAGACGGTGTGCAAAGCCAGGGCTTCGCACTCGGTGCGGCGCGCTTTACTCGTCTGGAAGGCTGCATCGCCAGCGCCGAGGAGGTGTTTTTCACCGCCACCAACGGTGGTGATGCCGCCTGTGGACAGGTGTTCGCTTACTGCGTCAGTTCGGGGGAATTGCGGCTGGTTTACGAATCGGCAGATCCCGATGTGTTGGACTACCCGGACAACATCGTGCTCAGTCCACGCGGCGGTTTGGTCATTTGCCAAGACGCAAAGCGTTCATTGCAAAAGCTGTTCGGACTCACAGCCGGTGGCGAACTTTTCACGTTTGCCGAGCAGAACGTGGTGCTCGACGGAACGCGTGGTTTCAGCGGCGATTTCCGCGGCGCTGAATGGGCGGGTTGCTGCTTTTCGCCGGACGGGCATTGGCTGTTCGCGAATGTCTATTCGCCTGGATTCTCAGTGGCGATCACCGGTCCATGGCGGGATGGGCTGATCTGACTCGATTCCACTGGTGCATTGCTCGGGAGAGTGATCTTGCTGCTGATTTCGCCGCTGTACGTTGCATTGGGCGCTTCGCTTCTGTTGCTGCTCACCATTTGGGTGATCGCTCACCGCCGTGATCGGAAAATTGGCCTCGGTGATGGCGGTGATCCGTTGTTGCTAAGACGCATGCGCGCGCACGGCAATGCCGTGGAGACCCTGCCGATTGGCCTGTTGATGCTGGTTGTGCTCGAACTTTCGGGTGGCAGCGCCGTGTTGCTGCATGGTTTCGGCGCGACGCTGATCATTGGTCGCGCCCTGCACGCCTGGGGGTTGCTTGGCAGCGCCGGCGTTTCATTTGGCCGCATGGTCGGAATGCTCATGACCATGCTGAACTTCATCGGCTTGATCGGGTGTCTGCTTTGGCGCTTTGCCGCCGGCCAATAGTCTCGATCATGCCGCCGAGCCGTCCGGATTCCGGTCGATGAAGTAAAGCCCCGCATAGAGTTTGGGGTCGATGGAGAAACCGTCCCGGCGCTTGCTGTCGAGCCACTCAGCCACTTCGGTGCGCGGTACTTCATGCACGGTAATGTTCTCGCTGGCGTCGCCGCCGCCCGCATGCACGCGACGCAATCCCCGCGCCCGCACGAAGCCGATGATTTCATTGCTCATTCCTGAAGAAGAAGGCCCCTGCATCAGATAGTCGACCCTGTCGGCGGCCCAACCTGTTTCCTCCAGCAACTCTCGCAAGGCGGCCTTTTCCATGGCTTCGACCTCGCCATGATCGCCAACCAGGCCCGCCGGCATTTCTATGGTGCGCGCGCTGATCGGCGGGCGGAACTGTTCCACGAACAACACTCGATCTGCGGGCGTCACTGCGACCACAATCACCGCACAAGCAGTATTGGTTCGCTCGGCGTATTCCCAGCGACCACGGCGGCGCAGGCGAAGATAGTTGCCTTCGTGCAGGATGCAATCGTTGTCGGTTGTCGAGTCTTCCATGGTCATTGCAGTTGGAATTGTGCGGAGAGGGACCGATGATAGCGTCCGTTAACGCGGATCGAGTGCATTCGGCGGGAACCTTTGCTGGCACCTCAGGGTCGCACAGCCCTTCCAACACCAGACCCACCGGCTTCCATGATCCGAACTATCTTCCTGCTAGCACTGTTGGCCGCTGCTCCGTTGACACAGGCGCAGCTTCGCCAAGGCACCCCGCCACCCGCGCCCACTGCCTTGGAAGTCGAGCTTGCTGCGACCAGCGATGTTGAAGCCCTGCGCGAGCGCGTGGTTGCCGCTCGTACGGCCAACGATCTGTTGGCTGAGGCTGCGGTATGGAGGCGACTAAGCGAATTGCGCCCGCACGTGGGCCAGATCAAGGTCGAGTTGGCAGCGGCTTATGCCAAGCAAGGCTTGAAGAGTCAGGCTTATACCGCCTTGCTCGAATTGCAGACGCAAGGTTATGGCATGCAAATCGGCGATGACCCGCGCTTTGCCCAAGTGGCCACGACGCGGGCGTGGGAGTACATCGTCAGTTCTTTGCAGACCAATCTGTCGCCGTTTGGCGAACCCGCCCTGACCTATACGCTGCCCAAGCAAGACCTGTTGCTGGAAAGCCTGAGCTGGGACCCGAGCCGCAAGCAGTTGCTGGTCGGCAGCATTCGTGAAGGCGAGGTATACCGGGTTTCTGCGACGGGCGACCTGCACTCCTTGGTGAAGGCCGATGCCAACAACGGCATGTGGGCGGTAATGGATCTGCTGGTGGACGCAAAACGCAACGTGCTGTGGATCGCCTCAACGGCGGTGCCGCACTTCAAGGGTTACAAGCCGGAAAAGGATCTCGGTCGCGCCGGTGTTTTCAAATTTGATCTGAACAGCGGCGCGTTCCTGAAGAGTTACCTGTCGCCAAGCGTGCTCGGAAGTGCTTTTTTCATGTCCACCCTAGCATTGGCGCCGGATGGCACCGTGTTTGCTGCGGATGGTGTAAACAACGCGGTCTACATGGTGCGCGACGACCAGCTGAGGCGCGTCTTTCATGCCACCACTTTATCCAGCATTCGCGGTATGACAGTCAGCGGCAATGGCAACGTGTTGTACTTTGCCGATTCCGAGCGAGGAATCTTTGGATACGACCTCAACGCCGGCAAGCCCTTTGACGTGCTGGTGCCGAAGACCTTGGCCTTGGCCGGCATTGATGGTCTGGTGTGGTGGCAGGACTCACTGTTGGCGGTGCAGAACGGCATGCAGCCGACGCGGGTGATGCGACTGTTGCTGGCCCCGGATGGACGCAGCTTTACGGGTGCCAAACCGTTGGCAGCAGGACATGCGGAGTTTTCGATGCCGACCCTGGCGACGTTGGAAGGTGACCGACTATTGTTCATTGCCAATGGCCAAAAGCACCAATACGACCGCTTCGGGTTGCCGCGAAAAAGCGACGCCATCGAAGCCACTCGGATCTATGCCGTCGCGGCAGACTTTGCCAGCGACTTGGCGGGCTCGATGCCCACCGCGCAACCCCAGCCGTCCGCGCCGTTGCCAGGCAATCAGCCACCCAGAATGTTGCAGTCGCAACCGGCGCCGAAGCCAACCGGGGAATAGCTCAGCTTCGGGCTTGCGTGGCGAGCTGTTCCAAGGCTCGTCGCCGCGTCATTGGCCCGCAGCGCAGTTGATCCAACAGAGCGATCAACTGCTCAGGATCAGCGTTGCTGCGGGCCGCATCGACCAGCGAATCGGGCAAGGGCGCTTGCAAGCAGATCGTGGCCAGCTGCCGCGACAGCAACGCCTGTTCGCCGTGATCGCGCAGCCGTTTGGCATGGCTGGCAGCACCGCGTAGGCGCAAAAAGGGCACCTCCTCGCAGCGTGCGAGCAGCGCGTCGAGCGTGCCAAAATGCGCCAACAGAGCGGCAGCCGTTTTTGCGCCAATGCCAGGCACGCCCGGAATGTTGTCGACCGCATCGCCACTCAAACCAAGATAGTCGGCCACTTGATCGGCCCGCACGCCCATCCGCTGTGGCACGTCTGCCGCGCTCCAACGGATGTTGCGCGCGTAGTCCCATTGTTGATCGCCTTGCTCCAAAAGTTGCGAAAGATCTTTGTCAGGCGACACGATGACACCGCGAAAACCTGTGCTGCGCTGGCGGTGAAGCAGCGTCCCGATCAAATCATCGGCCTCATAGTTCGGATCGACCATGACCGCGAGACCGAGAGCAGCGGTGACGGCTCGGCAGTGGCGAAACTGGGCTTTCAACGACTCGGGCGCGGGATCCCGGTTGGCCTTGTACGCTGGATAAATCGCATTGCGGAATGAACCCTCGAGCGACTCGTCAAAAGCCACGGCAATGTGCTGCGGACGTTCCCGCTCAAGCAACTCAAGCAAAAATCGGATGAAGCCATGCACGGCGTTGACGGGAAGGCCGTCGCGATCGGTGAACTCATCAGGCAGCGAGTGCCACGCCCGAAAAATGTAGATGCTGGCGTCGACCAGATAGAGACTGGGATGGGTCATCCCTGCCACTCGCTGACCAGGGTTTCGATGACCGGGCGCTCGCGTTCAGCGAATGATTCGCGTGGAGTTCCCAAATGGATGAAGCCAACTACCGTTTCGTCGCTGGCCAGACCCAACTCCGCGGCGATGGTGCTGTCGTAGGCCGCCCAGCCCGTCAGCCACTGGCCGGCGAAGCCATCGGCATGTGCAGCCAGTAACAGCGAATAGCAGACGCAGCCCGCCGACAAAAGCTGTTCGCAGAGCGGCACTTTGTGACCCTGTGTCTGTTTCCCGACCACAGTGACGATCAATGGCGCATTCGCAAAACGTGCCCGCTCTTTGGCGAGAGCAGCGTCGCTGGTGGCTGGGTTGCGTGTGATCAGCGTGTGTGCCAGCTTCTCACCCAGTAGCAGCCGCGCTTGGCCACGAATCAGCAGCAATCGCCATGGCGTCAGTTTGCCATGGTCGGGTACTCGCACAGCGGCTCGCAACCACCTGTCGAGCATGGCGGCGTCAGGGCCAGGCTCGCCAAGCAGGCGGGAAGGTGACGAACGCCGGCGATTGAGAAAATCGAGTGAGTCGGAGCCGAGTCCGCTAGCGCTTTGGGTCATATGCGGTCAAAAACTGTCTGTGAGGGGCAGGTGTACGTTTGCGACTTTGAATGGGAAGTGCGGACTGCCGCACAGTTAAAGAGTGTCAATCGAGTCGCAAATGCGATCACGTTCACGGCGTAGCAATTCGTTACCTTCCTATACTGTGCCGTAGGAAAAAATCCTGAATCACGGAATTGCCCAGCGCCATGGAAACACCCGCCCGCACTAATATCGTCGATCTGCGCAGCCGCGCGGGCGACCACGCGAGCGAGCTGCTGGCAGGAGTTCGCGCCGCAACACTGCGGACACTTCCCAGCGTATTGGCGAATGTACTGGATCGTGCGGACGATGCCCTTTTCGACTTCGTGCAGAAGTCCAGCAGCAGCATCGAACAGCAAGAATACTTTGACACCATGCGCGAGCTGCGGCGTCAGCGCAGTGTGATCGAGCAACGCTACCGCGAGCAAATTGGGGTGAGCTTTGCGGCACTCGGCCGGGGCCAGCCACTGATCGTGCGTTGTGCACCCAAGAGTGAAGCAGAGCCTACCCTTAGCCTGCTTGCCGCCGACGAACTTGATGAGCAACTGGCTGCCGAGCAGCTGGCAGGTGCTTTGGAGCGTCGCCATAGCGGACCTCTGCAATTGCTCGACAAAAAGCTGGCGATTGTGTCCAAGGTTGACACTTTGGGACCGGCGACCAACCCTGCAGGGCCCGGACACGTGGTCAATGCGCTACGGGTTGCGTTGGAAGGCATTGTCCCTGCGCTGCCACCGAGACTGGTGCTGTACAAGATTTACGAGCGTGACGTGCAAAACGTCTTGGCGACGCTGTACGCCGAGATCAACCGCCTGTTGGCAGACGTCTCAATCGTCGATCCCATCGCGGCAGCGCGTGCGCGCCGCCGGGACATGCCCACCTCGCCCAAGTATCCCAGTCAATATGCGCATCCGGAGCAAAGTTCTGCGCCGGATTACGGCCACAATCAGGTTGGGTCTGGTGGCTATGGCGGCGGCTCCGGTGCCGGGTACGCGCCTGCTTCGCAAGACATCGACGAGCTTCTCCCGACCTTGCGTGCGCTGCTTGGCGAGTATCGCTCCGCGCGGCAAGCATCTGAGCCTGCTCAGCACGCACGTGGGCCGATGATGGATGTCCACGGCACTTTGAACACGTTGTCGCGATTGCAGGGCGACCTGCCGCAGACGGTACGCCGCGCCATCGACGATCCATCTGCCTCGCTAAGTATGTTGCTCAAACAGGAAGTGCTCCGCCAAGCCGAGCAAATGGGCCTTACAGGTCCCAAGTCGCGACTTGATGAGCGTGGCGAAGAGTCCCTTGAGTTGGTAGGTATGTTGTTCGACGCCTTGTTGGGACAGCGCAATTTCGAGCCCAGCACACGCGACCAGATGGCGCGCATGGTGGTGCCGTACGCCAAGGCTTCCTTGCTCGACCAGCAGATGTTTGGGATGAAGTCGCACCCAGCGCGACGCTTGTTGAATACGGTTGCCGAAGCATGCGACGGCAATCGAGGCGAGACCAGCGCCGAGCGGGAGTTGCTGGGTCGGGTAGAAGGCACGGTTGATCGACTGGTGTCGGAGTTCAACGAAGATCTGGCGATTTTTTCCGAACTCGACGTCGAGTTGCGCTCGTTCTTTGACCAACACAAGCAACGCGTCGAACTGACTGAACGGCGTGCAACCGAAGCCCAGCGCGGCAAAGAGCGTCTTGACGAAGCGCGTGCAATGGCGAACAGCGAACTGGCTTCGCTGATGGGCGGGCGCAACCCGCCACCAGCCATTGAGCAGTTCCTGACGCACTACTGGACGCACCACATTGCGGTTGTGGCGCTTCGGGATGGCGTTGATTCTTCGCGCTTCAAGCTGGCGCGGGATGCGGGTGATCAGCTTTGGACCGCCTTCCTGGGCAGCGAAAATGGTGCGCCGCGGCCGGTTGATCTGCGTGACCACCTGGTCCGCGTGCTCACTTCGTCCGGCGTAACCGGCGTGTCAGCGGATGAAACCGTTGGCGCTATCGAATGGGTGCTTCAGGCGCTTCGGTTGGGTCGGGTTGAAGCTGCGCGCAGTCGTAATTTGCCGTCGGTTGAATCGGTTGCCACATCTCAGTCGGCTCCGAGCGAACCCGTCACTGCCGCCGTAGTCGCCGCTCCTGCCATTGTCCCAGCTGCAGCTGCCGACGTTGGTAACGAGGTGGCAGCCGTTGCGACTCCTCAAGCCCAGGACGGGGCTGCGGTGCTCGACGTGGTCGGTGGCACAGCGACCTTGGCTTATGACCCGGAAGATGTCATCAAGGTCAAGGCGCTGGTGGTTGGCAATTGGGTCGAATTTATTGGCGCAGACGGCGTGCCGCAGCCGGCCAAGTTGAGCTGGATCAGCCCGATTTCTTCGCGTCTGCTGTTCGTCAACCGTCGCGGCATGCGCCTGTGCGCTAGTTCAGCCGAAGAGTTAGCTGAGCAAATGAAGCTGGGTAACCTGCTGCTCCGCGCGGCCGATAGCGCCTTCGAACGCGCCATGACACAGGTGCTAGGCAAGCTGCGCGACGCCGTTCCGGTCAAGCACTGACAAGCTGCGCGACGCCGTTCCGGTCAAGCACTGACAAGCCCGCGCCACCGCCCTTGGGAAGTAGTGAAAAGCGGCGGAGGGCCGCTGCCGCCGCGCAGGCGCGGGTGTCGCGATGCCAATCTCAGGTAGCCCTCCAGCGCAGCGCACCTAGGCTGCAGCATGCGGATCACACTACGCAGCGACGATGCAATTGAAGCGGCGTAGCGCTGCACTTCGCGTCCGCCGAGAAGTTGACGACGATTTCCAATCCCCCAATCTGCCCCGCTTGGTTTAGCATCCGCTCCGGGGATTTTGTTTTTAAGCATTGGGGGTGCTATGCCGATCACCATCGTGGCGGTGCGTGAGAACGCGCCCAACGAACGCCGCGCGGCGCTTTCGCCTGAAGTTGTCAAAAAACTGAAGGGCTTGGGCGCCGAGTTATTGATTGAATCCGGCATTGGCGCGCGCGCGCATTTGCCTGACGCCATATTTGCGGGCGTCGAGACAGTCAATGATGCCGCGACGGCCATCGCGCGCGCGGATGTCTTGCTCAAAGTGCAACCACCCACCACCGAAGAAATCGCTGCGCTGCGCGAGGGCTCGGTCGTGATCGGCTATCTGGCTCCGCATACCGACGACGCGCGCATCAAGATGCTGCGGGATCGCAAGATCACCGCATTCGCGATGGAGCTGTTGCCGCGCACCACGCGCGCGCAGGCGATGGACGTGCTCTCCAGCCAGGCCGGCATGGCTGGTTATAAAGCGGTGCTGATTGCTGCCGAAGTGTCCGGCAAATTCTTTCCTATGCTGACCACAGCAGCCGGCACGATCCGCCCATCCAAGGTGCTGATCGTGGGTGCCGGCGTTGCTGGGCTGCAGGCCATCGCCACCGCACGTCGATTGGGCGCGCAGGTGGAAGGCTTCGACGTTCGTCCGGAAACTCGCGAACAGATCGAATCGCTGGGCGCCAAGTTCCTAGATCTGGGCGTCTCGGCGGCAGGCAGCGGCGGCTATGCGCGTGAGTTGACGGCCGAAGAGCGCGCCGAACAGCAGCGCCGATTGGCGGATCATCTGAAAGGCATCGACGTGGTGATCACCACGGCGGCGGTGCCCGGTCGTCCAGCGCCCAAGATCATCAGTGCGGCCATGGTCGCTGGCATGAAAGACGGCTCGGTGTTGGTCGATCTGGCCGCTGAGACAGGCGGCAATTGCGAACTGACCAGGCCCGGTGAAACAGTGACGGTCGGTGGCGCGACCATCGTCGGGCCGCTCAACTTGCCGTCGATGGGCGCTATCCATTCCAGCGAGATGTACGCCAAGAACCTGTTCAACTTCTTGGCGCTAATGATCAAGGATGGCGCGCTGAATCTCGACTTCACCGACGATCTGATCGCCGGTACGTGTCTGACGCATGCTGGCGAGATCAAGCATGCCGCCACCAAAACTCGCGTGGGAGAGGGCTGAGCTATGGACGGTTTTGTTGCGCTCTACATTTTCATGTTGGCCGCCATTTGTGGCCACGTCATCATCTCCCGGGTGCCGGTCATCCTGCATACGCCGCTGATGTCGGGCTCCAACTTCGTCCACGGCATCGTCGTCGTCGGCGCCATGATCGCGCTGGCCCACGCTGATACCAACTTGGAACGCGGCGTTGGCTTCATCGCCGTGTTGCTCGGTGCCGGTAACGCGGTGGGTGGTTACGTGGTCACCGAACGCATGTTGGAGATGTTCAAGTCGAGCAAGCCGGGAGTAAAGAAATGACCATTGAAGTCATTCTCGATTTCCTGGCAAAGGCGAGTTACTTCGCGGCTGCTGTGCTGTTCATCGTCGGCCTGATGCAGATGGGCTCGCCGGTGACAGCGCGCAAAGGCATTCGCTGGGCCGGCGTCGGCATGGTGATTGCCACCGTGGTGACGTTCTTTGCGCCGTCGACGTGGGGCGGCTTCGAGAACTTCGATCAGCTGAATCTGATTCTGATGATCGTCGCCATTCTCTTGTCCTACGTGTTTTGGGTGTGGGGCAAGAAAGTGCCACTCACTGACATGCCGCAGATGGTCGCCATCTTCAACGGTATGGGCGGCGGCTCGGCGGCTGCCATCGGTGCGGCGGCAATGCTGACTGCGGCCTCGCACAGCGGAGCTTGCACGCCGGAAGCGATCAAGGCGCATGCCTGTCTGGACACCACATTTGCGGTACTTGCGATCTTGGGCTCGTTGATCGGTGCGATCTCGTTCTCCGGCTCGGTGATCGCATGGGCCAAGCTCGATGGCCGGCTCGACAAGCGCTTTACCTTTCCGGGTCAACAGATAGTCAACTTGCTGGTGTTCCTTGCCTCGGTGGCATTGGGCACCTACCTCGTGTTCCAGTTGGACGTACCGGTCATCATTGCCTTCTTTGTTGTTGCCCTGCTGTTTGGCGTGCTGATGACCTTGCCCATCGGTGGCGCCGATATGCCGGTGGTCATTTCACTCTTCAACGCGCTTACCGGCCTCGCCGTTGCCTTTGAAGGCTACGTGCTGGGTAACGAAGCGTTGATCATCGCGGGTACCGTCGTGGGCGCTGCCGGTATGCTGTTGACGCAGCTGATGGCCAAGGCGATGAACAGGCCAATCTCCGGCGTGTTGTTCTCGAGCTTTGGTGGCGGTGGCGCTTCGGCTGAGGCGATCACCGGCACCATGAAGCCGCTCGAAGCGCCGGATGCGGCGTCGCTTTTGTATATGGCCGACCGCATCATCGTCGTGCCGGGCTACGGCATGGCGGTGGCGCAGGCGCAGCACAAAATGTGGGAACTGTGTAAGCAGCTGATCGCGCGCGACAAGAGCGTCAAATTCGCCATTCACCCGGTTGCCGGGCGTATGCCCGGGCACATGAACGTGTTGCTCGCCGAAGCCGGTGTGCCGTATGACTTGATCACCGACATGGACGACATCAATCCGGAGTTCAGGACCTGCGATGTCGCCATTGTGATCGGCGCCAACGACGTGGTTAATCCGGTCGCCAAGACCGACAAGACCTCGCCGATCTACGGCATGCCGATTCTCGACGTGATCGACGCCAAGCAGGTCATCGTCATAAAGCGTGGCAAGGGCACTGGTTTTGCAGGCATCGAGAACGCCCTGTTCTATGCCGAAAACTGCCGAATGTTGTACGCGGATGGCCAAGAAGCGGCGAGTCGCATGCTTTCAGAGCTGAAGGCGCTCGATGGCGGCGGCGGGCATTGATGATACGACGGCCGGGAATAGGCGCGTAGGCCGTTAGGCTGTGTTGCGGCGCAGTTTCCGTTGGTTAACTGCGCCCTGAGCGCTATGGGAGTTTGTTGGAGCTTTGTGCTCGCCGCAGTCGTTCCGCTATCGCGGAGCAAACAGGCGCAAAGTGTTGGCGAGCTGGGCCAAGGGACCGCCGCCTCAATGCAGCCTCGAGTCCGTGGGGGAGCTTGGCCCGACCGCTTTCGGCATGCAGTCGTTGATTCGACGCGAATGGCTGCGTGGTAGCCGGTCGCGCTACCTCCTTGATGCGTATTCTGCGGGCTAGCGCTATTGCTGCTCGCTCATGCCTCCCGAGATCCGTTCGCCCTGAGGCATCGAAGCCTGTCCTGGGGTACTGAAGCGGGCACAGCCTTGAAGCTTCGGGCCGTTGTGCTTCGATACGTCATCACGAACTGCTAAAGCGACCAGTCATGGGGCTAGCGCCGCGACAGCGCTGAAGTCACCACTCAACCAATGTTTCGGAGTCAACAGAATGAGCATCAAATGTGATCGCTGGATTCGGAGGATGGCGGAGCAACACGCCATGATCGAGCCGTTCGAGCCGGGTCAAGTCAAACAAGGTGACGACGGCAAGCGCATTGTTTCCTACGGCACGTCGAGCTACGGCTACGATGTGCGCTGCGCGCGCGAGTTCAAGATCTTCACCAACATCAACTCGACCATCGTCGATCCCAAGGCGTTTGATCCATCGAGCTTCGTCGACGTGGTGTCGGATGTCTGCATCATTCCGCCGAACAGTTTCGCGCTGGCGCGCACCGTCGAGTACTTCCGTATCCCGCGCTCGACCCTGGTGGTGTGCCTCGGCAAGAGCACCTATGCGCGCTGCGGCATCATCGTCAACGTGACACCGCTTGAGCCGGGGTGGGAAGGCCATGTGACCTTGGAGTTCTCCAACACCACGCCGCTGCCGGCCAAGATCTATGCCAATGAAGGCGTCGCCCAGATGCTGTTTTTCGAATCTGACGAAACCTGCGAGACCAGCTACCGCGACCGCGGCGGCAAGTATCAGGGCCAAGTGGGAGTGACCTTGCCGCGCACCTGACAGGGTGCAACACTCTCTGAGATCAGCACTCGCTGCCGGCGGCGAAATGCAGATCGTCGCCGGGCTTCAAGCACTCCTCGATCGCATGCCGTAGCGCATCCATCACCAAGGTCGCCGCCATGCTCGGCGCGCCTGGTTTGTCGGCAGCTTGTTCGGGGCCGTAAGGGATGTGAATGAAGCCGCCGGGCAAGTGCGGCGGCAACTGTCGCAGCAGGCCGTAGAACACCTGGTTGCAGACAAAGGTGCCGGCGCTGTTTGAAATCTCAGCTGGAAATCCGGCCTGACGCAGCGCTGCATACATGCGTTTGATGGGCAAGGTCGAGAATAACGCGGCGGGACCATCCGCTTCGATCGGTTGGTCGATCGGCTGCTGGCCTTCGTTGTCGGCGATGCGCGCATCGATCAGATTCAACGCCACCCGCTCAATGGAAATGCGGCAGCGGCTATTGGCTTGACCGACTGCGATCACCAGCGCGGGGTGATGATTTTCTATCGCGGTGAACAAGCGTGGCAGCGCGCCGCAAAAGGTAACCGGCAAACAGATGCTCACGACGCGATGACCGGCAATCATTTCATCATTGAGTCCGCGTGCGGCATCCCACGAGGAATTGCGGTGGTCTCCGCCGAAGGGCTCGAAGCCGGAGAGCAAGACAGTGGGTGGGTTGTTCATCGGTAGGTCTTCTATCGAAAGATAATGAAGTACATCAGGGCGACATTGCAGGCCAGAAGCGGCAAGGCAGTGCCGATTTGAGCGCGAATCACGGCGTTGGGATCGCGCAGTTCGAGCAGCGCCGCCGGCACGATATTGAAGTTGGCCGCCATCGGCGTCATCAGTGTCCCGCAATAGCCCGACAGCATGCCAATCGCGGCCATCGATGCCGCATCCGCGCCGTGCAGAGTGACCAGCAGTGGCAATCCTATCCCCGCAGTCATCACCGGAAAGGCAGCGAACGCATTGCCCATGATCATGGTGAAGCCAGCCATGCCCAAGGCATAGGCCAGCACCACCGCCAGTCGGTTGTCGACAGGGATGGCGCGGGTGACCAGATCGGCCACTGCTGTGCCGACACCGCTGGCCGCAAACACGCTGCCCAAGGCTGCCAACAACAACGGCAACAAAGCAGCCCAGCCAATTGCATCAAGCAACCGGCGCGATTGTTCGACCGCCGAGCCAAGCGATTGTCTGGTCAGCCAGCATGCCGCCGCGACTGCCACGGCGCAGGCCACACCGAGGGCGACGATGGTGGGTTGCTCGGCACCGAGCAAACGCATTCCGGCGAACTCAAGGTCCTTCAGGACGACCGCCAGCACCATCGTTACCAGCGGGATCAGCAGTGCCGGCCAGAACAAGCGACTGCCCAAGCGGGTTGCCTCGGCACGCTTTTCCTCGATACCAGATTGCTCGTAGCAACCGCTGCGGAGACCGCCGAATCCGGCGATTGCAGCAAGCGCGACCGCCAGTACGCCCATCCACAAAGCAGGCAAGCGCTCACCGATCAAGAACGCCAGCGCCAACAATCCCCAGAACAGAGCGGTAGTGAAGCGCCGCGGGTTGCGCGTATCGCGTAGGCCTCGCCAGCTGATCCAGCTGAAATAGCCGCCGGCCAGCCAATAGATCCATTGCAGGGTAATCATGGCGATGGGGTTGCTGATGGCGGCATGGTCGTCGTTGCAATAATCGATTCGCGAAGCAGCCGCTGCTCAAATCGCAGGATTCTCAAGCTGTGGATGCAGAACGCGCACAGCGCGGTTGGAATGCCCCAGATCGCTATATGCAAAGGCTCCAAGGTGATGCCCTGGTCAGCAAAAAATCCCTGCATCAGCAGCACCGCACCGAACGCGATGAAGATGTCCTCACCGAAAAACAGCCCCACGTTGTCGGTGCCGGCGCACATCGCCCGCAAGCGTTGGCGCTGCTCATCGGTGAGCTCACCGCTGATCTCGGCGGCACCCTCAGCCATTGGCGCCAACAACGGTCGCACGGTTTGCGGATGGCCGCCGAGACTGGTCAGGCCCAGCGCGGCAGCGATCTGGCGCAGCGCCAGATAGGCGATCAAGAGTCGGCCGACGGTTGCCCCACGCAGGCCCGTGATGAAGGCCTGCGCGTGCTCCTTGAGGCCATGTCGTTCGAGCAAGCCGATGACCGGCAAGGTCAGCAACACCAGCGCCAGGTAGCGCTGACGGGTGAAGGCTTCGCCGAACAATTCGAGCACCGCCAACAGTGACTTGCCGGCGACGATGCCGGTCACCAGTCCCGCGCTCACCACCACCAGCGCCGGGTTGAGACGCAATGCAAAACCAAGCACCACCCAGAGCACACCGAGCAGAGGCCAGTAGGCGACCGCGGCGTTCATTGGATGTTCCGTTGTGGCGGACGGACGGCGACACCCATCCGCTCGAGCAAGCCGCGCACGCCGGCGGCAAACTCGACTGCATCGACCCGGTCTCCATGCAAGCAAAGGCTTTGCGCGCGAATCGGCAGTCGCAAGCCATCGTTGGCAATCACGACGCCCTCGCTGAGCATGCATCGGACTTGCTGCAGGCTTTCGGCCACGTCGGCGATCACCGCATCGGGTTGGCCGCGCGGGACCAGTTGACCATTGGCCTGGTAGCGGCGCTCGGCGAATACTTCGTGGACGACATCTAGACCGAGCTCTTCGCCGGCTCTGGTCAAATTTGAGTCAGCCAAGCCGTACAGCAGCAACTGCGGATCGCAGTCGCGCACGGCTTGAGCAACTGCCCTCGCACAGTCAGCATCTCTCGCGGCAAGGTTGTATAGCGCGCCGTGGGGCTTCACGTGATTCAGGCAGGTACCGGCGGACTTGGCCAAGGCCGCAGTGGCACCAATCTGATAGACGACCAAGGCGTGCACATCGCGCGCTGCGAGCGTGTGTTCACGACGGCCAAAGTGCTCGCGATCAGCAAAAGAGGGATGTGCGCCAATCGCCACCCCCGCCGCGACACAGGCGGCAATGGCGTCACGCAAGCTGGCGCTGTCGCCGGCATGAAAGCCGCAGGCCAGCGAGGCCGAACTGATGAACGGCAGGATCGCTGCGTCGTTGCCGCAACCTTCGCCCAAGTCACAATTGAAATCGATGCTTGATTGCATGCCTGAAGTCTGTCGTGAAATGCGGTCCACATGCGATAGCTAGGTGAGCTTCAGTTGCCGATGGCGACCGTCAGCGCCAGCGAAATCCGCTCGATGCGCGCGCGCTGAGCACGCCACGCGGCGTCTGCCTGGCTGTAGTCGACTGCAAGAAATGCCAGCACATCACCGGCTCGAAGTTGCGCCAATCGCGGCCAATCCGCGCGAATCACGTGCGCGATACGGGGATAGCCGCCGACGGTTTGAGCGTCGACCCCGAGAATGATTGGCCGGCCATCAGGCGGCAATTGGATGGTGCCGGGCATCACCGGCTCGGATACACGATCGTTGGTGTCGGCGGCCGCCAAGTGCGGGCCATTGAGGCCAACGCCCTGTCGATTGTTGCGTGGGTCGACGGTCCAGGCGTGGTCAGCCAGTGACTGCCCGCGGACGAGTTCGTCACTGCCGGGCAAGACTCGCAATCGGGTTGGATTGGCCAGGTCGAGATCGGGAAGTGGATTTACCCAGCGCGGGTGCACGTGCAACCGCGTGACCGCAAGATTGATTCGCGGAGCGGTGGGTAGCTGATCACCCCGGCGCAACGCACGGCCTTCCATCCCCCCAAATCCACCGCGCAAATCGGTTGCCCGACTGCCCAGCACCAGCGGCGTCTGCACGCCGCCGAGAACGGACACATAACTGCGCGCGCCGCGTACACAATTGCCCAGCCGCAGTTCAGCGCCTGCCGGCAGGTCGATGGCGCGCCAGCCGGCAAGCGCCTGTCCCTCGCACTGGGCGTCGATGCTGGCGCCGGTGATCGCAATGCGGGTCGCGCCGACAAAGCGCAGGGTCGGCCCCAGCAGGCTGATTTCCAGGCCGGCAGCCGTTTCGTCATTTCCTACCAGCAGGTTGCCTATCCGCAGCGAATAGGCATCTGCAGCACCGGCTAAGCTCACACCGAGGGCCGCAAAGCCGCGCCTACCCGGGTCCTGAACCGTCGTGGAAAACCCCGCTGAAAGGATCTCAATGCTCATATCGACGGGGCATCGAAACACGCGCGATCAACCGCCAAAAAGCGCAGTTCATCCCCGGCGAGCAGGAGGCTGGGCGGGTCGCGCAGCGGATCAAACAGGGTCAGCGGTGTTCTGCCCAGCAGTCGCCATCCGCCCGCGCTTAAGCACGGATAGATACCCGTCTGATTGCCGCCAATGCCAACGCTGCCAGCCGCTACGCGGGTGCGGGGCGTCGGCAGACGTGCCATCGCCAATGCGGGATCGAGCCCCATCAAATACGGAAATCCCGGCGCAAATCCAAGCATTGCGACGCGATAGATCGGCGTGCAGTGGCGAGTGATGACTTCTTCGATTGGCATGCCGCAAGCGCTGGCAATGTCACTGAGGTCAGGCGCAAACGGTGGCTCGTAGCAGACCGGAATCTCGATGAGTCGCTGGTTCCGATTGGTATGCTGGGCGGCAAGCGCGGCCGGCAAGTTATCCATGAGCCACTGCTCAGCAGTGTCCAACGTGACCGCGTCGAACGCGCTGTCGATGATCAGTGCAAGGCTGGCATAGGCAGGCACCAAGTCCTGCAGCCAGGCCGGGCGAACCTTCTGAAGTGCCGCCGCAACACGATGCACCTGCGCATTGCGGACATCCAACGCGCCAATTGACCAGTGCAGCAACAGCGCGCTGTCACCGAGACGGCTAATGGCAGGCGTGGTCTCAGGCATCGGCCAATTCAGTCATCGGCAGCAGTGAAGTTGAACCCTAGCGCGCGATGATCGGATGCCCAGCCATCCGCGAGCGCGGCACAAAGATTTCGCGTGAATGTAGCAATCTGGGCATCCGCATACGCTGCGGCGGTTCCGAAACCCCATACCGGCGCCGGCCACGCGGCGTCGGTCTCAAACCGCGCAATCACATGCACATGCAACTGCTCCACCACATTGCCCAATGCTGCGACGTTCAACTTGTGCGGTCGACAGATCGACCGCAAGGCCAACGAACAGCGCGCAATCTCGGCCCAAAGTGCCACCTGCTGTGCCGGATCCAAGTCCACAAGATCGCGCATCCCCGCTACCCGTGGGACCAAAACCAGCCACGGCCAGCGCGAATCGTTCATCACTCGCACACTCGAAAGTGGCCACTCAAGCAAGGGCAGGGTGACCGCAGCAAGGCGAGCGTCCAAATGAAAATGTGAGCTGGGGATCGCAAGGTGCGATGACATTCCAAAGTTCTTATGCGACCAGTCTCCAAGACTACGACACCGCGAATCAGCGTGTCGCCACGCCGATGGCGATGCCCGTTCGCTGCGACTCCTCCCTCGCAACCTATAATCACCGACGCACTTCGCGAAAATTGTGGATCAACAATGGCGCTCGCTATACCGAAAGTCGGATTTGTCAGCCTCGGCTGCCCCAAGGCGCTGGTCGACTCCGAGCGTATCCTCACCCAGTTGAAAGGCGAGGGCTACGAGATCGTGCCGAGTTACGCGGCCGCCGATGTGGTGGTGGTCAACACCTGCGGGTTCATTGATTCGGCGGTGGAAGAATCGTTGGACGCGATAGGCGAAGCTTTGGCTGAGAATGGCAAGGTGATCGTCACTGGCTGCCTGGGCAAGCGGGCCGATCTGATTCGCCAGGCGCATCCTAATGTGCTGTCGATATCCGGCCCGCAGGACTACGCAAGCGTGATGA
>JBBQQV010000007.1:0-22109 GCA_038215505.1 Lysobacterales bacterium | reverse complement strand
ACACGCATGCGGCTCAGCCCTGCCGCAGCCGCGCAAGAATGCCGTCGAGCGCGTCCAAGCTGTGATAGCTGATCACCAGCTTGCCGCGGCCGCCGCGGCCATGCTGCAGCTCCACCGCAGTGCCCAGAGTTTCCGACAGCTCGGTTTGCAATGCGGCGATGTCGGCATCAATCCGTTTGCCAGCGGTCACAGCCGGACTCGCGGGACCTTTGTGCAGCGCTTGCACCCTGCGCTCGGTCTCGCGGACCGACCATTGTTCATCGGCGGCCAGTCTGGCCAAGGCTTCGGCTTGCGCAGCGGGCAAAGTCAGCAAAGCGCGGGCGTGGCCCATTTCGATGCCACCGCGCTCCACCAGTTTGCGCACGCCTTCGGGCAACTCCAGCAGACGCAGCAGGTTGCTGACCGCAGCGCGCGAGCGACCCACGGCATCTGCGGCTTGCTGGTGGGTCAGGGCGAACTCGTCGATCAGCCGTTGCAGTGCGGTCGCTTCCTCCAGCGGATTCAGATCCTCGCGCTGGATGTTCTCAATCAGCGCCATCGCCAACGCCGCGTGGTCGTCGCTATCGCGCACTACCACCGGCACTTCCCGCAGAGCAGCCAGCTGCGCGGCTCGCCAGCGCCGCTCACCGGCAATGATCTCGAAGCGATGCGGGCCGACGGGGCGCACCACGATGGGCTGGATCAAGCCCTGGGCCTTGATCGAATCGGCCAACTCCTGCAGCCGCTCGGTGTCCATGTGGCTGCGCGGCTGGTACTTGCCTGGCTGCAGTTGTTCCAGCGGCAGCATGCGCATGCGCTCGCCTTCGGGCTCGCCTGCCGCATCACCGCGACCGCCCAGGAGTACGTCGAGCCCACGCCCAAGGCCTCTCCGCTTGGTGCTCATGCCGCCGCCTCCGGCGGCTTCGCATGATTGCGTTCGCGGCGCAGCATTTCACCGGCCAGGCCGAGGTAGGCAATGCTGCCGCGCGAGGCGCGGTCATAACCAACGATGCTTAGTCCGTGACTCGGTGCCTCGGCCAAGCGCACGTTGCGCGGCACAATGGTGCGGAACAGCTTGTCACCGAAGTGCTGACTCAGCTGTGCCGAGACCTCATTGGAAAGATTGTTGCGGACGTCGTACATGGTGCGCAGGATGCCTTCGATTTCGAGCTGCGGATTGAGCCGCGTCTTTACCGCGCGAATCGTCTCGGTGAGTGCCGACAAACCTTCCAGCGCGTAGTACTCGCATTGCATCGGCACCACCACGCCTTGCGCGGCAGTCAGTGCGTTGATGGTCAGCAGATGCAGTGAAGGCGGGCAATCGATGAGGATGAACTGATAGCGATCACGCACCGGTGCCAGCGCCTCGCGCAAGCGGTGCTCGCGCGCCAGCGTATCCATCAGCTTGAGCTCAGCGGCAGTCAGGTCACCATTGCCCGGTAGCAAGTCATAGCCGTTGGGCGTGGTCACAATAGCCTCGGCGGCGCTGCATTCTTCCAGCAATACCTCACAACCGGTCGGCTTGGCCAAGCGCTTGTCGACGCCCGAACCCATTGTCGCGTTGCCCTGCGGATCCAGATCGACCAGCAGAACACGCCGACGCGCCTCGGCCAGCGCGGCCGCCAGATTGACCGAGGTTGTGGTCTTGCCGACGCCGCCTTTTTGATTGGCGATGGCGATGATCCGACCCATGAGTATTAAGACCGTTCCCGAGAAGCATAAGAGCAAGCAGGCAACACAAGCATCAATCTTGAGCGCCTGCCGAGGTCGACTCGATGACACACAGACAGCGTTCGCCGTCCAGCTGAGGCACCCGCAGGAGATGCGTCGCAACGTGCCGCCAGCCGGCGGGTAAATCGCTCAGCTCGTGGCTCGGATCGCGACCCTTCATCGCCAGCAACTGCCCACCTGGACGCAGCAAGTGGCCGCCAATGTGGAGAATCTGTTCAAGAGTACCGAAGGCGCGCGCGGTAAGACAGTCGTAGTGACCCGCTTCGTCGACATTCTCGGCACGCGCTGAGAGTACGCGCACGCGCTCACTCAGGCCCAACGCACGCACCGCCTCACGCAGGAATCGCGCCTTCTTGCCCGCAGTTTCGATCATGGTCAGGCGCAAATCGGGCAGCGCCAGCGCCAACGGTATGCCGGGTAAACCAGCGCCGCTGCCTATATCAACCAGTGCACCCGCCGGCACATAGGCAAGGATCGCCAACGAGTCGAACAGATGCTTGACCAGCATCTCTTGCGGATCGCGAATGGCCGTGAGGTTGTAGGCCTGGTTCCACTGCAACAGTAGCGCCAGATAGGCAAGCAAGCGGCCATCCAGCGATTCATCCAAGCCCAATCGCGCGAGCTCGCGTCGCAACGAAGGTCGGAGGACGTTGACTGGCGAATTGGGCGCGGGGTCAATCTCAGGCGCGACTAGGGTCACGACTTCTGCCAGCAGCGGGGGTCGCCAGTATCGACAGCGGCGCGGGGGTCAGCAACCGCCAGCGGTCATTCGCCTCGGTGGCAACGCCCCAGCAACGCTTCAGGCACCGAGTTGGCAACGGGTAACCCGCAACCCCAGGCTGCCCAAGCGCTCGTTGAGGGCCAGCTTGACCCGGCCGTTCAAGCCATCGATGTCACGAGCGGCGGCGGTCAGCGACGCATCCATGTACAGCCGCACTTCGCGTTCGACCACGCGATCAATGTCGTTCAACTGATCACCGCTGCGCGCGGGCTCAATGATCTGATAGTAAAACGCCGCCCGTTGACTGTTAGCGTCTCCCGCAACCAGCGGCAACGCAATCCGATGGTTGATCAAGGCAACAGGGGCCGATACGCGCTCAAGCAAAGGCAGAGAAAAGCGCAGGCCGGGAGCCAAGGTGCGCGCGTAATGGCCGAACCGGCTCACCGTGTGAGCGGTGCCTTCGGGCACCCAGCGCAATCCCGTCAGCAGTAAAGCGACGGGGAGCGTGAGCGCAAGTACCAGCAGTTCGGGCGACATGGCGGGCGTTTATCTTTATTATTCAGTTACTTAAAGTAACTTTGATTGGTATTTTATCAACAACAAGCGTCAACCGCGCGCTCACTTAACGCAAACATTACGTTAACACAGCGAAACCTTGTGTGAATGAGTGTTCAAAAAAGCCAGAGGGTGTTCGGCTTGCACACACTTTGATTGAGCAAGGCATCTGCCGACTCTGCCCGGAAAGTCTCACTAGCAGCCTCTCGGACTTGGGTGGTCGAGTCGATAGTTGGCTGCGTGAGGACAGAATGCGACGCTTCGCCGGCCCGAGCAGCGCTAATCTCTTGGGCCTGCACTAGCAAGTTCATATGGTCTTGACTGCCGGCACTGCGGAGGGTCGGCGCAGGCCGCACTGCGCTGTCGGCAAATTGCCGCGTGCTGGCGTCAGTCTCATCGCCGATCCCACTGCGGCGGCGCAGGGCAGGCGCCGACGGTGTCCATGTGCGGTTGGATACAGACCGGCAATGGCCAGTCGTGCGAGCGTGCGATCGCCATCGCCCTCGTGGAGCCCGCCATGTCCAACCTGTCCGCAGCGGAGCAACATCGCCCGCAGCAAAACGCCCTGCTCGCTGCCCTACCCGCGGGCGATTGCGCGCGCCTGTCGACCGATCTGGAACTGGTGCCTTTGGCCCTTGGGCAGGTCCTGTACGAGTCCGGGGAGACCATGAGCCACGCCTATTTCCCGCTCGATTGCATCGTCTCGCTGCTGTACGTGATGAAAAACGGGGAATCGGCCGAAATCGCCGTGGTAGGCAATGAGGGCATGATAGGTATCGCTCTGTTCATGGGCGGCGAGTCGACCATGAGCCGGGCCATCGTACAGAACGCTGGTTACGCCTATCGCCTCAAGGCCCAGGTGCTGAAGGACGAGTTCCAGGCCGGCGGTGCCCTGAGCCGGCTGCTGCTGATGTTCGCGTCGGCGCTGATTACCCAGATGGTGCAGACCGCCGCTTGTAACCGCCATCACACGGTCGACCAGCAATTATGCCGCTGGATTCTGCTGAGCTTGGACCGGCTGCCCTCGGATCGCATCAGCATGACTGAGAAACTGATCGGCAACATGTTGGGCCTGAAGTCGCCCGAGGTAAGCAAGGCCACGGGTGTCTTGCAGAAGGCCGGCCTGATCCACTACCACGATGGCGAGATCACCGTGCTCGACCGCGGCAAGGTCGAGAAGCGTTCCTGCGAGTGCTACGGCGTGGTCAAGCGTGAGAGCGACCGCCTGCTGCCGCTCGCGGCCTGACCGCGGCCAGCCTCGCCTGAATCCAGAAACCGCGCCTCTGCGCTACCATCGCCCCAACCTACCACTGGATGGAGCGGCACCGGAGACCGGGTCCTCGTGGCTGCGGGCCGGGTTGCCAAGCTGCGGTGGACGAACCCTTGGTTCTGAGGTCTTTGACCAGGACGCTGTTGTCGGCGTCCTGCGGGACCAGCAGCCTGTCGGACTTAGGCCGTTCCGGCCGCCAGGCTTTCCAGCCACTGGATCAACCGATCCAGATCGGTGCGGTTGCTCGCCAATCCCAGCGACACCCGGATCGCGCCCACTGCCGTGCCGGCGCAGTCGGCCAGGCGTCTGGGCGTGAAGTCATCGCCGACGGATTGCAGGCACTCCGCGAGCCGTTCCGCCGCCAGACCGAACGCCGCTTCAGCGGCGCCTGGATTGCAGAAGCAGCCACCGCGTAAGGAAATGCCGGCGTCAGCCGCGCTAGCTTCGATGCGCGTGTAGTCGGCCGGATCACCGCATCCATCCAAGACGTTGAAGCTGACCGTAGCGCCGCGCTCGCGCAGATCCGGTGGTCCATACAGGCGCAGTAGCGGGCTGCCGTTTTTATGACACAGGCGGCGCATGCGCTGCAGCAGATCGCCGGTGAGGTCGCGCAGGCGCGCACTGAGTCGGTCCATACCCGCTTCCGCCAACAGCGCAAATCCGGCTGGCAGCGCGGCCAACCCGAGAAAGTCTGGGGTGCCATCCTCGAAGCCTTCGGCGCCATCGTGCAGCCGGTGTTGATTCGCGTGCACCGACGCATAGCGCACGGTTCCGCCGGCAAACCAGGGCCGGCGCAGCTTGGCCAGTGCTTCCTTGCGCAGGATCAGCGCACCCAGACCGGTCGGATAGCCAAACAGCTTGTAGAAAGAAAGCACCGCAAAATCGGCTGGGACACGCCGCAGACTGATGGCCTCACTCGAGGCATAGGCGGCGATGTCCAACAGCACGTCCAGTCCAAATTCGTGGGCTTTGTCCACCAGCTTCAGCGGATGGCGCACGCCGGAAAAGTTGGATTGCGCCGGAAAAGCAAACAGTCCGCCGCCGGCAGTTGCCGCCTCCCGCAGCCCGGCTTCCGGGTCATGCAGCCGCAGCTCCGCATCCAATCCAATCACCCTCACCGCAGCACCCGCCGCGCGCGCGTACTCACGGACCCCATTGATCGAATTGTGATTGTCGGTGGTCAGCAGCAATCCGCGCTGTGCATCGAACGGATAGCTTTCAGCGACCAACTTGATCGCCGCGCTGCAGTTGCCGGTAAAGCAGACGACATGGCTGCGCGCATCCACATCCAGAAAATCCATCACCGCGGTGCGCGCTTGTTCGACGATCGCGGTGCTGGCTGCAGAAGTATGCGACTGCGAATGTGGATTGCCGAACAGACCGCTTTCCAGCAATGCCAAGTGGGCGCGCAGCTGCGAGACGCCGTACAGCGCGCTGCCTGTGTAGTCTAGATAGGCATGACGCTGCGCATCCAAACGTGCGAATTCGCGGTCGCGCAACGCCTGGAAATCGAAGTCTCCTGCACTGCGCCGCAAACTCCGAGCAGGCGGGTTCGCCTCGGCCGGTGTCATCTGGGCCGATGTCATCAGCATCCGCGCCTGCTGCGCTTCTGACCAGCAGCAACCTCGCCAAGGGCCAGCACACGTGGCGATCCGCCGAAGTAGCGACTCAGTCGGGCGATGGTTTCGAACTCGCGGCGCGCCATCGCCGTTGCATCGCTGCGGATGTGCGGAAACATCACCTCGTCGGACCAGGCTTGCAAGCCTCCGTGCAGACGTAGCACCTCGCGGCCGCCGAGGCGCTGGATCAACGGGCGGAATTCCTCAGGCTCAACGCTGTGATTGGCATACACCACCCATGTGCTGACCTCAGCCGGCAAGCTGTCATCAAGCGCCGACAAAAGCACCGCGCCGGGCAATCGATCCTGATCGAATTCAGCCCGCGTTCGCAGATCCAGCAACTGCATTCTGGGCTGGTGATTGACGATCCGTTGGGCCAGATTCACCGCCGAAATCTGGTCGCCGCTGAGCGCCGCCTTGTGATTGCCGACCACGCCAGCCAGCACACCGGCGATCAGCGCCAAACCGGCCAGCACAGCCCGTCGCGCATTCACTGGAACCTCCGTTCGATGCGCTCGGCGGCGAAAAAGGCGACCAGCGCCACTACCACCACAGCCGCGATCACCCAACCGTATGGCACGCCCAGCAACTCCGGCAGGGTCCATGCGCCCATCGCCGAACCCTCATAAAACCGCGCGAACCTCGGCAATAGAAGGCCGGTCAGCAGTATGCCCACCCAGATTCCCAGCAGCACCAACATGCCGTCGATGCGGCCGGTGGCAGCGGCGACGCAAGCGGTGCCCGGGCACAATCCGGCCAAAAGCAGCCCAGCACCAAACAGCAGCGCACCGACCAGCTGCGGCCACAGCCAGGTGGGCGGAACGTAAACGGCGTGCAGGTCCAGCATGCCCAGACGGCTCAGCCAGAACACCCCCAGCATCGCCACCAGCAGGGCGCTGAACATTACCTTGAACACAGTGAGATCTCGGCCGTAGAACTGCGCACTGAGCTTGCGTGCACTGCCCAGTCCGGCGCGTTCCAGCGCAAATCCGAAGCCGATACCGATCATCACAGCGATCGGAAGTGTTGTTGAAAGCGCGGCGGACTCGCCCAGTAGCGGCGCGCTCATGTCCACAGCTTCCGAACGGCGGGTGCCAGTGCATGGGCGGTGGCGAAGGCCACCAACAGGAACAGCCAGCTGCCCACGCTGAGCAGTGCGCCGCCAGTGAGTGCCTGGCCGCTGGTGCAGCCGCGCGCCAGCACCGCACCAGCCGCCATCATCACGCCGCCACCGCAAGCAAACAGCAGGCGCGAAACAGGCGGCAGATGGGTAGGTCGTTCAATCGAAAAGCGCAATCGACCGGCCAGCGCGGCCGACAGCCAACCGCCCAGCAGCACGCCCAGCAACTCGAAATTCAGCCATTCCAGCCACGGTCCGGGGTCCGACAGGTAATGAGCGAACAACGGATTCCCCGCCGCCTGATCCGGTGCGACCGCGGCCAGTGCACCGGCGGCGGTGCTGGCGAATGTACCGGAAGCACCCAGTCCACGTCCGACCAAGGCGAACGCGGCGAGCAGCACCAGACCCAGCCCGGCACCGGCCAGATACGGATCGGCATAGCCTGCCGGAATTTGGCGCGCGCTCATGGCTGCAGGCGGACCACTGGGTGGTCGACCGGACGGTCGGCCAGATGGTCGGCCGGATTTTCGACCGGGTTGTTTTCAGCGCGCGACCAATCCTGGTAGGAGCCGTCGTACAGCAGCACCGGATGTCCCAGCAGGCGTGCCGCAAACAACATCGCGGTGGCCTGTTGGCCGATATGGCAGTAGCCCAGCACGGTGTCGCCGGGCGCCACACCGGCGGCTTCGAACAGCTGTCTAAGTTCGGATTGGGGTCGCAGCAGCAACTGCTCGTTGGTCAGCTCGGTGAACGGGATGCTGTGCGCGCCGCGGATATGGCCGCGCTTGTCGATCTGGCCGTGCGCGCCGGCCTCGTCAATTCCGTCGTAGTAGACGCCGGCGCGGGCATCAATCACGACGGTCCCCGGCGTGTGCAGATGCGCGCGAACGTAGTCCGCATCCACCACCAGCGCCTGCGTATTCAGTGGGCTGAGCTCGCCAATAGTGGCCGCGACTGGTTCGGCGTTGACTTCGCCGCCGGCGGCCTTCCAGGCATCCATGCCACCGTCCAGCAGCACGGCCTGCTTGACCAGACCGGCGTACTGCAGGGTGAACAATACGCGGGTACTAGGGCTGACCCAGTCCTTGCCGTAGTAGACAACCACCTTGGAGTCATCGGAGATGCCCAGCGCTGGCAGGCGCTGGCGCAGGTCGTCGGCTGCTGGCATTTCCAGCATCAGACCGGTGCTGGTGTGCTCGGAGACGGAGAGATCGTCCAGCGTGACCAACCGCGCGCCGTGGATGTGGGCACGCTGGTACTCGTCGGCATCGCCTACATGCAGCAGCACCAGCTGTGGATCGTGCAGATGAGCCGCAAGCCAGCTGGGATCAACCACCAGCGAAGCGCGGCCGTTGCCGGCCTGCGAAACGCCGCTCATCAGCAGCGTGAGCAAACATATTTGCAACAGATATCGCTTCATTCGGGTAGCCTCCGTTGGTCTGACCGCAGCGTGCGCGGTGCAGAACGGAGGCCAAAGCAGTTGGCAGCGAACGGGTCCTTGCTGGCAGCGAACCGGATTCCAGGTTCAACGACGCACCCCCCGGACTAGCGGCGCGGATCAGCGGCGCAGATCAGCTTTGCAGATCAGCTTTGGAGATCAGCGTTGCAGATCAGCGTTGCAGATCAGCGGCGCACACCTAACTGCGCAAAACGAGCCTCGAACTCGCTGCGCCGATTGCGACTCAGGCGCACGCTGGTGCCATCGCTTAGTTTCAACTCGCAGTCACTGCGGAACAGCGGATGGATTTCCCGCACCCGCGCCAGATTGACGATGGATGCCCGGTGCACGCGAATGAAATGTTCTGGATCGAGCTGGCGCTCCATTTCGTCCATGCTTTCGCGCAGCAGATGGCGGTTGCCGCCGCAGTGCAGGCAGACGTAGTAGTCCGCCGCGCTGACCCAGTCGATCTGGCTGGCTTCGATCACCAGGGTCTTGTCGCGCGCCGGAATCAGGAAGCGGCTGCGCGGTGACTGCCGCATGCGCAGCAATTCGGCGATGCGGGCGTCCAGCGTGCCCTGCCGGTGGCTGCGCACCTGTGCCTTGGCGCGCTCCAGCGCAGCGCCGAAACGTGCGTCACTGAACGGCTTGAGCAGGTAGTCCAGCGCGTGCACTTCGAACGCGCGCAACGCATAGCGATCAAATGCGGTGACAAATACCACTGCAGGCACCGCGTCGGCGCCAACCTGCTGCAATACCCCGAAGCCGTCCAGCTCCGGCATCTGGATGTCCAGAAACAGGATGTCCGGTCGCAGCCTGGTGATCAGCGCAATGGCGTCGGTGCCCGTTGCATCGCCCACCACCTGTATCTGCGCATCCGCCTGCAGTAGCCGCCGCAAGCCCTCGCGCGCCAGCGGTTCATCATCGACGATCAGCACCTTCATCGGTGGGGCAACGAAGCTGTTCATGCAATCCGACTCAAGGGCAGATCCAGCTCCGCCAGCACCTTGTCACCCTGTTGCGACAGCGAAAAGCTGGCGTTCTGAGCGTACAGGCTGTGCAGCCGCTCGCGGGTATTGCGTAGCCCGATGCCTTCCACCGGTGCCTGTGCCAACGCGCCGGTGCTGAGCATCTGCAGCTGCAGCCGGTCCCCATTGCGCCGCGCCACGACGGTGATGGAGCCGGCCGCCGCACTCACGGCGATGCCATGCAGCACGGCGTTTTCAGCCAGTGGCTGCAGAATCAGGATGGGCACACCGGCGTCGCCGACATCGTCGTCCAGCTGCACGGAGAACGACATGCGATCAGAAAAGCGGGTGCTCTGGATTTCCAGATAGCGCTTCAGCACCTCGATTTCCTCAGCCAGCCGCACTCGCTGGCGACCGGCGTGATCCAGCGAGTAGCGCAGCAGATCCGCCAGTCCGGCGATCATCGTGACCGCATCACTGCCGCGGTTGCCGCGCACCAGCCCGCTGATGGCATTCAGTGTGTTGAACAAAAAATGTGGCTGCAGCTGCAGTTCCAGGGCGTGCAGGCGGGCGTCGGTCAGCGATTGCTGCAAGCGCGCGGCTTCCAGCGTGCGCTCGAGATAGCGCTGGTAGTACTCAAGCGCCAGCGCAGCACCCAGCACCAGCAGATACAGGATCCAGCCCAGTGGCAGTTGCGCCAGCAACAGCTTGCCCACCTCCAGCTCCGAGGCGCTGGCAGTCATCCGGTCATACGGTTGCAGCCAAAGCATCAACTTCAGCGAATACAGCGTGTGCAGCAGCGTAATCAGTGTGGCCACGCAAAAGTGGATCAGCACCGATCTCATCCGCGGCGGCGTCAGCGGGAATCGTCTGGACAGCCACACGATCAATACGGTCGGTGCCAGCCAGACCATCCACACGGCTAGGAAATAGCCCAGCAACAACGGGATGTAGTGGCCGTGCGTGATCATGCTGATCCACACCTGGATCCCAGCCAGCAGACCGAACAGCAGCCAAAACGCAGCAGCGAACAGCAGGAATCGACGTGTACTCATCGATGAAGTTTGCCGCAGCTGCTGCGCCTGTGTGATCACGGTGCAGCCAATGGACCGCTAGTGGCAGCCAAGCGGCCAGTGTCCATTGCCGATTCGAAGCTGGTGTTGTGACTGTCCGGCTGTCTCGGTGGCCGAGTTTCGCCGCCGGTTTAGCCGCCTGAGAACGCCTCACTCAGGTGTGCGTTCATCATCCGATACGCGCGTTTGGCGGCGCGTTCGTTGTAGACGCAGCCTGGCGGCTGTTGCGCGTCGGCTTCGGCAAAACAATGCACGGCACCTGCAAAATTGACGAATTGCCAATCCGCGCCAGCTGCGCGCATTTCCTGCTCGAAGCCGTCGATGTCGGCGGACTTCACGTAACTGTCGTCGGCACCGTTCAGCACCAGCAATTTGGCCTTGACTGCCGAGGTCTGCGCCGGCAAATCGGTGGTGAGGTTGCCGTGGAAGCTGACCACGGCGTCCAACTCGTAACCGCTGCGGGCGAGTTCCAGCACGGTGGCACCGCCAAAACAAAAGCCAATCGCTGCAATCGAGTCATGCTGCAAAGGCACGCTGGCGGGCTGTGTTTTCAGCAAGTCGGCCGCCGCAGTAACGCGCTTGCGCAACAGCGCGCGATCGGCATAGGCCTTGCCAGCGGCAGCGCCTGCTTCCTGCGCATTCGCTGGACGTACGCTGCTGCCGTACACATCAGCCACCAGCACTACATAACCATCGGCAGCGATACTTTTGGCCTTGCTCAGGGCCGAGTCGGTGACGCCCATCCAATTGGGCACCATCACCACGCCGGGCCGGGCTTCACCACCTTTGGCGTAGACCAAGTAGCCGCTGAATTCGACGTCATCGACCTTCCATGTGATGGCTTCGCTATAGATCTCGGCACGCGCGAGCAGCGGTAAGGTCAAGAGCAGCAGGATGATCAAGCGCATGGGGAAACTCCTCGGATGCAGGGAAAGTCGGACGTCGTCGGCAGAATATGGTGCGCGTGGCGTTGGCGGCACTGCGTGAGGAAACCGCCTCGCCAACACCACGATGCCACGTCGGCAAGTTACCAAAACGACAACGCCCCCGGCGGGCTACCGGGGGCGTTGGTTGGCTTGCGAAGAGGCCAGTTGCACGTTATCGAAGATACCCTCGCAGCCACTCTTGAAGATCAACAGCTCGGTCATCAAGGCGGTGCCGTTGGCAAATTTGCGGCCGTCAATGGCGCTCCGCGGCGGCTGCGTGGTCAGTGTGCCGTCGAGAGCCGGTAAGGTCGCCCGCCAGGAGATCGCCACACCGCCTTCGTCTCGCTTCACCGCACTAAGATTTGTCCGCCGTCTCGGTGGTGCTGAACTCCAGCAGTTCCGCCTTGCTGCCATCGGGCAGCCGCCACTCAAAGCTGTTGTCGATCGCGTCCAGTGCTTCCACCTGCGGGCACAGCCTCGCCACCTTCGCTTCCAGCGCTTTTGCTGCACCTTCGACCGAGCGCTCGATCTCTTCGCCAAACTCATTGGCCCGACGCTCGATAGTGGCGGCGGCGTCTTCATCGCCACTCATCGCAACGCGGATCGCTTGCGCGGCAAATTCACCGGCGAGAGTGGGCACGATGCGCTCCACCGCGGCTTCGATGCGTCGCTCGAACGCTTCGTTCTTGAGGGCATCGGTGGAGTTGGCCGTGGCGACGGCGTGGTCGGCGTCGATCTTCAAGGCTTGCAGTTCGTCCAGCAGTTCGGCGCGGCGCTCTTCGCTGGAGAACTGGGTCACCACCGTGGCCAGCGCGACAAACGCGATGTCGATGCTGTCACTGGCGATCTGCTTGACCTGCGGCAGCATGGCTCGCAGCTCCGATTGAAACTGCTCAACTCGCTGCCGATCCTTTGCCGACAAGGTTATCGATTGCCCATCGATGTGGATGTTGCTGCCGACAAACTCGATCCGCGCCGGGCCGGCGGGCGTCGCTGATTTGCGTGTGAAGCCGAGTCGATCCGCATCAACCTGCAAACCATAGCGACTTTCAACGTGGCAACGCGCGTCGAGGTCAATGCTGCTGGCGGCCGCAGCCAAGGGAGACAGCAGACCGGCGGCGAGGGTGAAACTCAGCGAACGATGGATAGCGCTGCGCATAGGGTTACTCCGACCTGTGATGTGCTGTGATAGTGAACCAATACACCTTGGTGGACATGAGTCTAAAGTCACGCTGTCCCGAGTCCATGTTGCTCGCCTGCGCCGAACCGGCCAACTCGCCTGCTACCCTGCCATTGCAATGGGTAGGGAGACAGCATGGCGGAGAGCCACGCATTTTTTGAAAGCTTGGCCATCGTCATTTGCGTGGCGGCGGTCACCTCGTACCTGTCGATCCGGCTGCGGCAGCCGCCGGTGTTGGGCTATCTGCTGGCGGGCTTGATCGTCGGCCCGAATGTCGGCCCGCAGTGGGTTTCCGATCCGCAAACCGTCGCCTCGCTGTCTGAGTTGGGGGTGATCCTGCTGATGTTCTTCCTTGGCCTTGGCTTCAGCCTGCGGCACCTGATCAAGGTCGGACCGCGCGCCTTTGTCATTGCCTTCTTGGAAGTCGGGGTGATGATGTTTGCCGGCATGTCGATTGCCCAAGGCTTCGGCTTTTCCGGCTCGGAGTCGCTGTTTGTTGGCGGCGTGGTGGCGATCGCGTCGACCACGATCATCGCCAAAGTATTTGAAGAGCAGCAGATTGATCGTCCGCTGCGCGAGCTGGTGCTTGGCATCCTCGTCGTCGAAGACCTGCTTGCGGTGATGCTTCTGACCGTGCTGACCATGGTCGCGCAAAGCGGTGGCTTGAGCGTCGAGCAATTCGGCCGCAGCGCGCTTGAACTGGCGATTTTTCTGTTGGTGCTGGTGATTGCCGGCATGTTCGCGGTGCCCAAGGCCATCGCCGCCGTGGTGCGCCTCAATCGCCCAGAGCTCACGTTGCTGGCCAGCGTCGGCATTTGTTTCGCTGCCGTGCTGCTGGCGCAGCGGTTTGGCTATTCGGTCGCGCTGGGCGCGTTTCTGGCGGGCTCGCTGGTGGCCGAGTCGGGCGAAGAAAGGCGAATCGAGCACCTGGTGCGGCCGCTGAAGGACCTGTTCGCTGCGGTGTTTTTTGTCGCCGTCGGTATGTCGATCGAGCCGCGAATTGTTGTCGAGCACTGGCCGATGCTGCTGCTGCTGACGGCGACTGTCGTTTTCATCAAACCGATGGCCGTCGCGGTGGGCAGTTTTGTCGGTGGCATTGGCGTTCGCCGCTCGGTCCGCGCCGGCATGATCATGGGCCAGATCGGTGAGTTCAGTTTCATCATCGCCGCGCTCGGCGTGAGCCTGGGCGCGGTTGATCCATCGTTGTATCCGCTGGCAATTACGGTCTCGGCGTTTACGGTGTTGACCACGCCATGGATGGTTAAACTCTCTGAGCCCCTGGCGCGCGCGGTCGATCACCACTTGCCCAGACCGCTGCAAACCCTGGTTGCCCTGTATGGCAGTTGGATCGACGAGCTGACCCGCGCCAAGGAGCGCGGTGCGCTCGGTCACGGCGCGCAGATTCGCCGCATCACTGCCTTGTTGTTGTTGGATGCGGCGTTGCTGTGTGCGGTTGTCATCGTCACCTCGTTGTTTGCCGAACGCCTGAATGTCTGGCTCGCACAACGGGTGAACTGGCTCGAAGGCGTCGGCAATAGCGTGGCTTGGATCGCCGCTTCGCTGGTGGCTGCACCGTTGCTGCTGACTTCGGTGCGGTTGGCACGCGCGCTTGGGCGTCGGCTGGCCCGGCTTGCATTGCCAGCGCTCTCCGACGGCGTCGACTTTGCCGCCGCGCCGCGACGCGCCATGACCCTGGCGCTGGAAATCGCCATCGTCATTGGCGTCGCCGTGCCTTGCCTGTTGATCACCGCACCCTTCCTGCCGCCGCTGGGCGCGGTCGCGGTATTGGCTTTGATGGTGTTGGCGCTGGGCATCGCCCTGTGGCGCAGCGCCACCAATTTGCAAGGCCACGTGCAAGCCGGCTCGCTGGCGATCTTGGACGCGCTCGGCAAACGTTCGCCAGGTGCCGGGGCCGGCAGCAACGCGCTTGCGCTTGAGCAAGTGCGCGAACTGCTGCCGGGCTTGGGCGATTTGCACCCGCTACCGATCAGCGCCGATTCCCCCGCCTTGGGTTTGAGTTTGGGAGAATTGGACCTGCGCGCCCACACCGGCGCCACCGTGCTCGCCCTGCGCCGCGGCGATGAATTGATCAACGCCCCCGGCGCCGATACGCGCTTGCTCGATGGCGACGTGATTGTGCTGGCCGGATCCAGGCATGCGGTCAGTGAAGCGGTGGAGTTTTTGGCGCAGGAGACCCTGCGGTTGCGCAAGCGGGTGGTGGCGGTGGGTTCAGCGCAGGCTGAAGCCTAGCTTGCAACGGGCTGGTGACGGCTGCCATGCGGCCCCCCGTGCATCTCCTATGCATCACGAACCCGCAAACCACTCCTCCGTCGACGATCCACCCTCAACTCCAAAACATCTGGCCGTGAGTAATGGCCGAATGGATCAAAATTCTGGCGCTCGCCACGCACCTGTGCGTGATCGATATCGGCCATCAGCAAGCGGTCTTCTGCCACTGCCGGTTCAATGATCCATGCGCCGTTTGGGCCGGCAATGCAGGAGCCGCCATTCGCCAACACGGCGGGTAAACACTCGCGAAGGGTGGCGATTTCGGGCAGGTCTGGTGACAGTTCGTCTCGATGCAGCAATGAACTGATCGAGAGCGCAAAGCTGCGTCCTTCGCGGGCGATGAACGGTGTGATGACTTCGGTGTTGTGACGGCTGCCGGGCCAGCTGGCGATGTGCAAATCTTCGCCTTGTGCATACAGCGCGCTGCGCGCCAATGGCATCCAGTTTTCCCAGCAGTTGAGGCTGCCCAAGCGGAAGCGGCCTATGTCGAAGCAGCGCAGGCCGTGGCCATCACCGGCGGCCCAGGCCAGGCGCTCTTCATGGGTTGGCATCAGCTTGCGGTGGACGTTGCGCAGCGCACCCTCGCTGTCAATCGTCACCATCGACGCAAACACGCTCACTCCGCGGGCGCGGCTGCGTTCGATGCAGCCGAGCACGATCCAGATACTGTGTTCAGCGGCACTGGCGCGAATGCGGTCGAGGTCACCACGCTCGATATCCACCGCTTGCTCGACGTAGTGCGCATACAGCGTCTTCTGCAACGTGGAATCAAAGCGTGCCCCATCGGTGTGCTCCAGCCAGAACGGATAGCCGGGCAAGAAGCCCTCACTGAAGGTGACCAGTTGCGCGCCCTCGCTGGCGGCGCGCGCAATCCACAACTGCACCTTTTCCAGTGTGGCCGCGCGATTGAGCCATACCGGCGAGGTCTGGGCGAGGGCGACCGTGAGGCGATCCGTGGCGTTCTGCATGGCGGACTGGTGCATTCGAGGAGGGCGAGTTGGCAGCGCGACCAGTGAACATTGCCGGGGCATCGCTGGCGCTGCAAAGTGATGATGCAGCATCGTCGCTGCGCCCGGTGCGGGAGTTGCGATATGCCTGTGAGTCGCCTATGAGCCCAATTGCGCTCAACGATTGGCGCAGGCTAGCCGAGCACATCGACTTCCGCGGCGCGCGCATTGCCTGTTGGACGGCGGGTGCTGGCAAGCCGCTGCTGTTGATCCACGGTTTCCCGACCGCCGCCTGGGACTGGTCATGGATGTGGGAACGCTTGGCCGCGCAGCGTCGCTTGATCGCCTGCGACATGCTCGGCTTTGGCTTTTCTGACAAGCCGAAAGCGAATTACTCGTTACTGCATCAGGCCGATCTGCAATGCGCCTTGCTGGACCACTTTGCGGTCCAGCGTTGTGATGCGTTGGTGCACGACTACGGCGTTTCGGTGGGGCAGGAATTGTTGGCCCGGCAAAACCAGGCGGCCTTGCCGTTCACCATCGACCGCATGCTGTTCTTGAATGGCGGCATGTTTCCCGGCCAGCATCGGCCGCGATTGATCCAGAAACTCGGAGCCAGCCCGCTGGGGCCCTTGCTCAGCGCGCTGCTGAGCGAGCGCCGCTTCAGTCGTTCATTGGCCGCCGTGTTCGGTGCCAGCACCCAGCCCAGTAGCGATGAACTGGCTGCGTTCTGGCAGCTGATGGCGTTCAACAACGGCCATCGGCTCGCCCACAAACTGCTCGCTTACATGGGCGAGCGGGTGATCCATCAGCAGCGCTGGGTGGGAGCCCTGCAGGCCGCCTCCATCCCGCTCAAGCACATCAATGGTGGTGCAGATCCCGTGTCGGGCGAGCATGTGTTTCGTTACTGGCGGCAACTGCTGCCTGCCAGTGAGGCGGTGCTGCTGCCAAGCATCGGCCACTACCCGCAGTGTGAGGCACCGACGCGGGTGGCCGACGAAGTGTTGGCGTTTCTCGCGGGGACCTGAGCGACGAATAATTCTGACGCAAAGTTCCTCTTCTGTTGCGGAACATGGCGCGATTTGAGTGGATGCTAGCTCGGCCTTTTCATGAATGCGTACGATGATCGCGCAGGATTCTGATCGCACAGGGGATTCTCTGAAGGAGCGGCGTATCGGGCCATACGGCCGACTGAAGAGAATTCCCTGTGCGGTCAGGAGACATCGGGGCGGAAGCCCCGCGTAGCGGCGAAGCCGCCGAACGAGGGCGTGCGCAATTCATGAAAAGTTCGGGCTAGGCATTGGGTGAAGAGTCATTGGTCGAGGCACTCAAATCTCCGTCCTGCATGCCCGCATGCACTTCAAGGCGCGTTCCATGTTGCAGAACCCAAGCGAGAGACTCCCGTGCAAAATTCGAATCCGCTGCTGGCTGCGTTCGCAATGATTGTCAGTGTGTCGACTGCCATCGCGTCCACGCCGTTGACTACTTCGACATCCACTCAGCCGCTGTGTCAGGGGCAAAGCGGCTCGCAGGTGATGCCCTTGGTCGAGTTGTACACCTCTGAGGGTTGCAGCAGTTGCCCGCCGGCGGATCGCTGGCTGTCGCGCGTCTACGCCAACCACCAAGCCAACTTTCTCGCCTTCCACGTGGACTATTGGGACCGCCTCGGCTGGCCAGACCGGTTTGCGCAACCGGCCTATTCAGCGCGACAACGGCAACGCGTGAATGCCGCCGGCGAGCGCACGGTCTACACACCGCAGGTGATGGTTGGTACGCAGATTCAAGTCGATTGGCGAAGCGACGCAGACTTCACTCGCGTGCTGGCGGGGGAACGTCGGCCAGCCACCATGAGCTTGGCTTTGTCGATGGATTCCACCGCTGCCGGCGCACAAATCAGGTTGGAAGCGACGCGCCTGCAGCCAAGCAATGGAGAGAGTAGCCAGGTTTGGTTGGCACAGTATTCCGACGCCGAAGTCACCCGCGTGGAACACGGCGAAAATGGCGGTGCCACCCTCCACCACGACCGTGTGGTGCGTCAGCTGTGGGGGCCATGGACACTCGGCAGCGAGCCAATCGTGCAGCTTGTTGACTTGCAGCACGTTGACTTGCAGCACGTTGACTTGCAGCACGCACTCGCCAGCGGCGGCGTGACCGCGTTTGCACAGGATCAAACCGGACGGGTGCAGCAGTCCTTGAGCTTGGCTGGCGAAAGCTGTGCAAGTGCACATGAATAGGCCGCTGGCGCTGCGGAAGGGTCGAAAAAAGAGATGCGAGAGTTCGGGTGCTTTCAGGACCGCTGCATCAATGCCACTTTCGAAGACTGAACTTGGCTTCTTCAATTTGACGACGGCGTTCCTTTAGCGCGAACATGGTGACGCCAAAAAACGGCGCCATTGGTGATTAAGGATTTCGGCAATGACGACCCTTGCTACCCATCGAACCAGTTTGCGCCTTGATCGCGAAACGGCATTGCGAATTGAGCGTGACTGTCGCCGCGACGGTGATCGATTGACCGTAAACAAGTGGGTTGCTCGCGCAATTGCCGAAAAACTTGCGCGCTACGAGGTCAACTCAGAGTCGACGAGTCGATCTGAGCGGCACGGCCCGAAGCGCAACTTTCTGGAATTCTTCTGTGGCGGTGGGATGGCCCGTGCAGGTCTTGGTGAGTCTTGGTCTTGCACATTTGCCAATGACATCAGTCCGATGAAGGCGCGCACCTATCGCGACAATTGGGCTGGCGGTCATGAGCTGCGGGTCGGTGACATCAATCAGATCGAGGCTATTGATCTGCCTGGCATCGCCGACTTGGTGTGGGCGTCCTTTCCTTGCCAGGACTTGTCTTTGGCCGGCACCCAACAAGGTTTAGGGGAAAATCAGCCCGGGTCCGAGAATCAGCCTGGCGCAGCGACACGATCAGGAACGTTTTGGCCATTCTGGCGCTTGATGCAGGCTCTCATTCGCGAACGTCGTGGGCCTGCGGTAATCGTTCTGGAGAATGTTTACGGGGTTCTTACCACTCATCAGAGTCAAGACTTCGCAGCGATTGGAAGTGCATTCGCCGCCGAAGGCTATCGATTCGGCGCTGTCTTGATTGACGCGCGGCACTTCCTGCCGCAATCGCGCCCGCGCGTATTCATAGTTGGGGTAGCGCCACACATCGAGATAGACGCCGCACTAGTCCGAGCCGGGCCTGCCTCAGTCTGGCAACCCAAGGGCATCATGCAAGCCTTCGGCGCACTCAAGGAATCTGCGCGCCAACATTGGGTCTGGTGGCACCTGCCGCAGCCGAACGCTCAGCCTCGCGCGCTCATCGACTTGATTGAAGCGCAGCCAGACAGCGTCGATTGGCATAGCAATGCACAGACCGAAAGACTGATCTCGATGATGAGTCTGGCCAATCTGGAAAAGCTCAATCGGGTGAAGGCCAGTCGCAGAGCTACGGTCGGAACCCTTTACCGGCGAACGCGAAAGGATGGCAACGGCAATCGCGTTCAACGGACGGAAGTGCGTTTCGATAACGTTGCTGGCTGTCTGCGGACACCGGCAGGGGGGTCGAGCCGCCAATCCATTTTGCTCGTCGACGGACAGCATGTGCGATCACGGCTGCTCTCATCGCGCGAAGTCGCGCGGCTAATGGGATTGCCGGACACCTACGTCCTGCCCGTCAACTACAACGATGCTTATCACATCGCTGGCGACGGAGTCGCAGTCCCTGTTGTTCGATTTCTTGCAGATGCGTTGATTGAACCGCTGCTCACGCGGACGGTGGATCGTGCCGAAATCGAGCCGGGTGCCGCCCCGTGACCCCCGAGTATCTTTCCGACAATCCCGCCGCAACCGTGTATCGGCGACTTGAGGAATTTGCCAAGGAGCGCAAGTTCATTGGAAAAGGACCTCTGGCAGTGGCGCTGGTGGTCACCCGTCACGCCCACATCTTACGGCTGCCTCTCGACCCCGGTCGCCTGCTCACGGAGCGTCAAGGTCAGGTGCTGGGATTGGGGCGGGCCGCCGTGCAGATCATTCTCAAGTCGCATGGCATCGAACGCGTACTAGCCGAGGAAGGCGGGAGAACAAGCCGGGGCAGCATTGAAAAAATGCGGGACTATGTTCAGTTCTTGAACTCACTACACGCTGACTCCCTGGGCTTCGACTTGCCGACAATCGAGGCGTTTTGGATTGATCGCGTGCGGGCTTTCTTTGCGGGAAAGCCGCTTAGCTTGAGGCTCGATAGCGCCTGGGGGGGTTCGAGCAGCACTTCGCCAACTCACGGCCCAAGTGACCGCGCGCCAGAAAGCGTCGCCAGGAATGCAAATCCTTGGAACGGTGATGCAGCACTTGGTGGGTGCGAAACTCGGCATCGTGTCGGGCCTGCCGACCATCTCCCACCACTGCGCAAATGCGAATGACCAGAACAAAGATCGGCATGGCGACTTTGATGTGGAGGATGCCGCAATACATGTCACGACTTCTCCCACAGAGGCACTGATCAGAAAATGTAGTGAAAACCTTACGCAGGGGAAGCGTCCAATCATCATTACAACCGGCAAAAGCATGATGACGGCAGAGGGCTTGCTCGAAAACGCGGGCATAGCAGAGCGCGTCGACGTGATCGAGTTTGAGCAGTTCCTGGCAACTAATATTTACGAGCACAGCCGCTTCAGAATCACCGAGCGTCGATCAACCTTTGAACGGATACTCGCCGAATACAATGTGATCATCGCTGTGCATGAGTCCGATCCCAGCCTCATGAATGAGCTGGGTAGCGGTAGGTGAACTCGCCCAAGAAAGCCGGGAGTGATGCAAAAAAAGGGGCTCCAAGAACAGCGTGACGTTCCCTTAGCCGGCAACGAAAAGCCAACCCGCCGCACTCTTCCTTTCAGCTCCGCTTTTCTTCGCTCATTGCTCACCCTCCGCACCACACTCAAGCGCATCAAGTATCGGCCCGTAATGCTGCCGGGCCTGCGCTGACATGACTTCATCGCCGCGCCAGGCGCACAGGCCGGGGACGATGACCGAATCGGCCAGCCAGGTATTGCCGTCGCGACGCAGGGACGGGGTCACGCTCAAGGTGTCGAGCAGGGCGGCGCGCTGGTCGGCATTCATGCTCGCCATATGCGTGTGTGCGCTGTGGATGATGGCGGTGCGCGCACTGGCAAGGTCGGGCAGCGCGACGGCCGGCATCTGCGCCAAACCCAGATGGGCCAGCAGCTCGCGATAGCGTGAACCGGCGGGTGTCCAGCGGCCAACAGCGACATCGGCTGCAAGCGGCTGCAGCACTTCGGCAGCGGGCATCACCGTGCGCGCGATGGCATCCCGAACGCGTGACTGCAGACCGCGATCAACGCCGACCCAGGTCGACAGTTCGGTCGCCAGCGGGGTCCAGCCGGTCGCGCTCACCGCCAGCAGAAACCACAGCGGCACGGACAGCAGGCGCAGGCGGCGCGGCGCAAGCCAGTAGAACGCGATCGCGCCCGCGACCAGCCCGAACACGCCGAGCGGATACGCCATGCCATCGAGCGTGGCAAGGCGCGACTCGAAGCTCGCTGCTTGCGCCGCGGTCCATACCGGCGCATCGGCTGGATCGGAGGCGCGGTAAACGATCTCGAGTTTCGGTCCGAGCGTCGGCTCGCTCCAAAGCAGCGGCAGGAACAGCGATGGCTGATCGATCTTGGTGAGTCCGGCCCAGTGCATGTGCCACGCCGTGGTGAGCGGGTCGCCATCGGACTGGGTCTTGACCTGGTCGAAGCGCATCGTGCCGTCGGCCTCGACCGGAATATCCAGCACGTCGCGCGGTACTTCGAAGGCGATCGGACTCATGCGAATGCCGGCCTGCGCAAACTGCTCGATTGTGTATGCGGGCCCGCCGTTACTGCTGACCGGGCGAATTCCATCTGGCCCGGCCAAGGCAAGCGGTCGCTCACGCGTTTCACCCTTGGCGTCGACGAATCGCACCGCAGCCTGCAGCTGTGAGCTGACACTGTTGAAGCGCACTTGTTGGCCGGCCGCCATGGTCTCATTCGGCCGCAACGCCAGTCGCCAGTGCAGGCGGGTAACTTCTGCGCTGGCGCTGGCATTCCAGGGCAGGATCTCCGGCGCCTCGCCGCGCTCAATCGCCAGCGACTCGAGCGCAAGACCGATCAGGGCCAGACAGAGTCCAACAAACATCGCCAGCGGCAAGCGCATCAGCCAAGTCAGCCCGCTGGACGCAAGCGCGGTGACTGGCTCGAAGGCCGGCGTGGCGGCAGGCGCTGGCACCCCTGCGGCTCGATCCGGCAGCTGCGGCCATGCCTGCA